>NZ_JBSGCA010000012.1:0-160180 GCF_053601535.1 Nocardia sp. NPDC004718 | reverse complement strand
GTCGCCGCGAGCGGACTCCGCGGCGGGCCACTGTGCGCCGCGCCGATCCCGGCCGTGCGGCCGATCGCGGCGGCCACCTCCGCCGCCCGCACGCCGATCCCGGCTCCCCGGCTCCGATCGCCGCCCACTCCCGCCGGGACCGCGCCGACCGGGCTCGTGGCCGACCGGTTCGGACTCGGCAGCGGGCGCCAGCTCGACGACGTGCCGTATCCCATCACCGTCCACCGCGATCACCAGATCGGCGCCGGGCGTCCACCGCCGGTCCGCGATCCCGTCCAATGCCCCCGCGACCGGTTGCGGGCACCGCAGATCCGTGATCACGTCGGTGCTGCGATAGCGGTGCACGCCCGGACGTCCGCTGGCGTCGACCGCGAGGCGCACGCGGGTGCGCCACCCGCCGATCGCGTCGCCGGGCCCGATCGGCTCCACCACCACTTCCCGCTCGATCCCGGCCAGCCGCCGCAACTGTTCGGCCACCACCGTGGCCTTCAGCGCGCGCTGGGCCACCGGCGTGGCGAAGGAGAAATCGCAGCAGCCCGCGCCACCGGGGCCGGACACCGGACAGGTGGCCCGCACCCGATCCGGGGACGCCTCGAGCACCTCGACCGCGTCGGCACGGCAGAACGAGCCGCCGCGATCCTCGGTGACCCGGACCCGTACCAGCTCGCCGGGCAGGCCGTGCCGGACGAACACCACACGTCCCTCGTGCCGTGCGACACAGAAGCCGCCGTGACCCGGCGGCCCGAGCCGCACCTCGAACGTGGCGGTCGGCCGATCGCTCATCCCGAATGCTCCATGGACGTCACGTCCGATCCTCGTACCCGCGCCGCACCGCGCCCGGCGCGTTCACCACCCCCGGGGTCCGCGCCCGCGCGGACGAACTCAACTGCCACGGCACGCTGGTCACCATCACGCCCGGCACGAACAGCAGCCTGCCCTTCAACCGCAGCGCGCTCTGGTTGTGCAGCACCTGTTCCCACCAATGGCCCACCACGTACTCCGGGATGAACACGGTCACCACGTCACGCGGGGCGTCCTTGCGCACGCGCTTCACATAGTCCAGCACCGGCTTGGTGATCTCGCGATAGGGCGATTCGATCACCTTGAGCGGCACCGTGATGTCGCTGTTCTCCCACTCCCGGACCAGCGCCCTGGTGTCGGCCTCGTCGACGTTCACCGTCACCGCCTCCAGCGTGTCCGGGCGGCTGGCGCGGGCGTAGGCGAGGGCGCGGCGGGTCGGCAGATGCAGCCGGGAAACCAGCACGATGGAGTGCGAGCGGCTGGGCAGCACGCCGTCCCACTCGTGTTCGTCCAGCTCGCGCGCGACCGAATCGTAATGTCTGCGAATCATCTTCATCACGACGAAGATCGCCACCATGGTGCAGATGGCGATGTAGGCGCCCGCGAAGAACTTGGTGATCAGCACGATCACCAGCACCGCCCCGGTCGCGCTGAGGCCGACCGCGTTGATCACCCGCGAGCGCTTCATCCGCGCGCGCTGCGCCGGGTCGGTCTCGGTGCGCAGCAAGCGGGTCCAGTGCCGCAGCATGCCGGTCTGGCTGAGCACGAACGAGACGAACACGCCGACGATGTACAGCTGGATCAGCTTGGTCACCTCGGCGCCGAACAGCACCACGAACGCGATGGCCGCGCCGGACAGGAACAGGATGCCGTTACTGAACGCCAGCCGATCGCCCCTGGTGTGCAGCTGGCGCGGCAGGTAGCGGTCCTGCGCCAGGATCGAGCCGAGCACTGGGAACCCGTTGAACGCGGTGTTGGCGGCCAGCACCAGGATCAGCGCGGTCACCGTCGTAATGAAGAAGAAGCCGAGCGGGAAACCCTCGAACACGGTCTCGGCGAGCTGCGCGATCAACGTCTTCTGGTGGTAGTCCGACGGTGCGCCGGTCAGGTCCTCGACGTTGTGCGCGTACACCACCCCGATCTTCTGGGCGAGGATGATGATGCCCATCAGCAACACGATCGCGATCGTGCCCAGCATCAGCAAAGTGGTGGCGGCATTGCGCGACTTGGGTTTGCGGAACGCGGGCACACCGTTGCTGATCGCCTCCACACCGGTCAGCGCGGCACACCCGGAAGAGAACGAGCGCGCGATGAGGAAGGCGAACGCCAGCCCGTAGAGGTGCTCGTGCTCGGCGATCAATCCGAAACCGGCCGATTCGGCCCGCAACTCCTCGCCGAGTACGAAGATCCGGAACAGGCCCCAGCTCAGCATGAGGAACATGCCGATGATGAACGCGTAGGTCGGAATCGCGAATGCCGTGCCGGACTCCCGCACACCGCGCAGATTCATCGCGGTCAACACAGCGATGGCGACGACGGCGAACAGCACCTTGTGCGTCGCGACGAACGGGATGGCCGAGCCGATGTTGGACGCGGCCGAGGAGATCGACACCGCGACGGTGAGCACGTAGTCGACCAGCAGCGCGCTGCCGACGGTCAGGCCAGCGTTCGGCCCCAGATTGGTGGTGGCCACCTCGTAGTCGCCGCCGCCGGACGGGTAGGCGTGCACGTTCTGCCGGTAGCTGGCCACCACGACAGCCATGACGAAGGCGACGGCCAATCCGACCCAGGGGGCGTACAGGTAGGCCGTGACCCCGGCGGCCGAAAGAACGAGGAAGATCTCCTCGGGGGCGTAGGCGACCGATGACATGGCATCGGAAGCGAACACCGGGAGCGCGATTCGCTTCGGCAGCAGCGTGTGGCCGAGCGAGTCACTACGGAAAGGCCTGCCCAGCAGCACTCGCTTCGCTGCCGTCGTCAACTTGGACACTGGAGCGAGCATAGGCCCCCGCACGGTGGATCGCGCGCGTGGCTCGCAGGTTTGCTCGCCGGCTGGAGGGGGAACGTGGCCGGTGGAATCATTCGGCGGGTAGCGTTCGACCGAAAAGCGAAGCAGACCGAACACCACGGTTCCAGGAACGAGGTTGCACGGTGTACGTAGTGATCATGGGGTGCGGGCGCGTCGGCTCGTCGCTGGCCCATGCCCTGGTCCGCGTAGGTCACGAAGTCACCGTGATCGACCGGGACTCCAGTGCCTTTCTACGCCTGGGATCCGACTTTCCTGGCGAGCAGGTGACCGGCGTCGGTTTCGATCGAGATGTGCTGATAAAGGCGGGGATCGAACGGGCGGACGCGTTCGCGGCGGTCTCCTCCGGCGACAACTCCAACATCATCTCCGCCCGGGTGGCCCGGGAGATGTTCGGCGTGGAGCGGGTCGTCGCCCGCATCTACGACGCCAAGCGCGCCGCGGTCTACGAGCGGCTCGGCATCCCGACCATCGCCACGGTCCCGTGGACCACCGACCGCTTCCTGCGCGCGCTCGTCGGCGACACCGGCACCACCACCTGGCGCGACCCCACCGGCACTGTCGCTGTGACCCAGCTGACGCTGCACGAAGAGTGGTACGGCCGCACCGTGCGCGATCTGGAGCAGACCGTCGCCGCCCGGGTCGCGTTCATCATCCGGTTCGGCCGGGCAGTGCTCCCCGACAGCAAGACGATCATCCAGGCCGACGACATCGTCTATGTGGCCGCCGCATCCGGCGCCGTGGGCGAAACCGTCGCCCTGGCCGGGAAGCCCCCAGCGAGCGAGGACTGAACATGAAAGTGGCCATCGCCGGAGCAGGCGCCGTCGGCCGATCGATCGCCAGGGAACTCTTGCGCGGCGGGCATCGGGTCATGCTGCTCGAACGTGAACTCGAGCACATCGATGCGGCCGCGATCCCCGACGCGGTCTGGGTGCACGCCGACGCGTGCGAACTGGCTCTGCTGGAGCAGGCCGGTCTGGAGACCTACGAGGTGGTCATCGCCGCTACCGGCGACGACAAGGCGAACCTGGTGCACAGCCTGCTGGCCAAGACCGAGTTCGGGGTGCGCCGGGTGGTGGCGCGGGTCAACGATCCGCGCAACGAATGGCTCTTCGACGCTTCCTGGGGTGTGGACGTCGCGGTGTCCACACCCCGGCTGCTGGCTTCCCTGGTCGAGGAGGCGGTCTCCGTCGGAGATCTGGTGCGACTGATGACGTTGCGCCAGGGCCAGGCGAATCTGGTGGAGATGACGCTGCCCGCGGACACCGCGCTGGCCGGTAAACCGGTGCGCACGCTCATCCTGCCGCGCGACGCCGCACTGGTGACCATCCTGCGCGGCGGGCGCGTGATCGTGCCGCAGCCGGACGACGCGCTGGAGGGCGACGACGAGCTGCTGTTCGTGACTTCGGTGGAGGCCGAGGAGGACCTCCGGCTGGAACTCGCCAACCACGGCATCAGACCGTAACTCCCCGTGACACGGCCGGACGCGCGTTCTCGGCGAAGCGCTGCCGGAAGCCCTACGCGGCCAGCTTCAGCTCCGCGCGCAGCTTGTTCAGTGCGCGGTGCTGCATCACCCGCACCACACCCGGGCTGGTGCCGATGGCCTCGGCGGTCTCCGCGGCCGACCAGCCGAGCACGATGCGCATCACCAGCACCTCACGGTGCGCGGGGGCCAGCACTTTCATGAGTTCCCTTGTGGCGGCGCGGCGTTCGGAGGCCAGCGCCCATTCCTCGGGACCGGCGGCGCAGGACGCGGAGTCCGGGACGTCGGCCACCGGGTAGGCGGGGTGCTGCTGGGAGCGGCGGAACGCGTCGGCGACCTTGTTGGCCGCGATGCCGTAGACGAAGGCCAGGAACGACTTGCCCTGGTCGCGGTAGCGCGGGATGGCGTTGACAGTGGCCAGCAGGATCTCCTGGACCACGTCGTCGGCGGTGACCTGCAGATGGGCCGTGTTGCCCAGGCGGGCGCCGCAGTAACGCCGCACCAGCGGATGAACGATCCGGATGATCTCCGAGACCGCCCGGCGATCGCCCCCGGCGGCCGGACCGATCAGCTTGTCCAGCTCGGCCGAGATCCGCCGGCTCTCCGAGAGCGCGGGGTTGTGGTTGACGGGCAGTGCCGCGGTGTTGTGCTCGGTAGCCACGTCCGAGTCCTTTCTTGCCGATCAGTGCGTGTTTTTCGGTACGCATAGATCGTCTGATGAACTCGGAGGACCAACCAGGCACCCCAGGGTGGGGAAGCACCCACCTCGGCGGTGGCGATCTCCCCACCCCTGTGGTTTTCGCCGGATGGCGGCGGAAGGTTAACGGCTCAGGCCGGTTCGGTCGCGCGCACCGACTTGGCGGGCAGGTGACCGGCCCGGCGCACGGCCCAGATCGTGACGGCCAGCGCCACCGCGGTCAGCGGCCAGCCCATCGCGATGCGGGCGAAGGCGAGCCAGCCGGTGCGGTCGGTGTCGTAGAGCTGCGACTGCACCAGGTAGCGCGCCCCGAACACGAGGATCCAGGTGGTGGTGGCCAGGTCGTAGAGCCGCACCGAGCGCGGGTCGGACCGCCAGTCGGAGCCGTGGCCGTTCAGCACGCCCCAGATCACGCCGACCAGCGGCCTGCGGATCAGGATGGACGCGAGGAACACCCCGGCGTAGACGAGGCTGGTGTAGATGCCGAAGAGGAAGAACCCTTTGGCCTCGCCCATCCGGTAGGCGATGAAGGCGCAGATGCCGACGCCGAAGAAGCCCGAGATGGCGGGCTGGATGGGATCGCGCCGTACCAGGCGCCACAGGAGGATGGCGGCCGCCACCCCGAGGGCCGACCAGATCGCGGCGGCCAGCCCGGCGACACTGTTCACGGGAACGAACACGACAACGGGAAGCGTCGAGTAGATCAGGCCGCTGAAGCCGCCCAGTTGTTCGAGGAGGGTCTGCTCGGCACGTTCCTCGTCACGGTCGGGCGAGGGGAGCCCGGTGCGGTCGTCCGATCCTGCGTTGTCGTTGCTCGAAGGCATACGTCAGCTGTTCCCGCGCAATTCGTAGTAGGGGTTGAAGATCACTTTGCGGCCGTCGCGGTCGCCGACCCGGCCTCGGACGAGGATGCGCCTGCCCGGCTCGATGCCGGGAATGCGCCTGCGCCCGATCCAGACCAGCGTAATCGCGTCGGTGCCGTCGAAGAACTCGGCCTGGACGCTGGCGCCCGCCGACTTGGGACACGCTTCGACGCTACGGAGCCTACCGAGCATGGTCGCCTCGTCACCGCGCCGACACTCCGACGCGCGGCACGCGCCCGATGCCTCGGACGTCTCGGCCAGCTCTTCGGCATCCAGCTGATCGATGTCTTCGGTCAGCCTGCGGCTCAGACGTCGAAAATACCCTGAGGCTGCGGATGACATTGTGCACGCTCTCCTGCATAGAGCAGATGGCGTGGGTCGCACACCATCGTGAGGGATCCGATCCGCACGGCCTGCGGCGGCCGTACAACGCCACTGTAGATGGGCCGGGCCACCCCCGCTACGCTCGGACCGATGTTCGACTCCCCACACCCCGCTCGTGTCGTGGCACTGCCCGGCACCGGGTCCGACGCCGATTTCGCCAGGCGCGCCTTCGGTCCCGCGAGCGCCGCACGCGGCCTGGATTTCGTCGCGGTGGAACCCGACCCGCGCCGGGTGGTGGCGAGCTGCCACGCAGCGCTGGATGCGGCGGCGGATTCGGGCCCGGTGCTGGTGGCGGGCATTTCCCTGGGTGCGGCGATCGCACTGGAGTGGGCCGCCGAGCACCCCGAACGCGTCGTGGGGGTCGTGGCGGCACTGCCCGCCTGGACCGGGCCCGACACCGCGGCGTGTCCCGCCACGCTGAGCGCGGCGGCCACCGCGGCGCAGCTGCGCGTGGACGGTCTGGACACGGTGATCGATCGGATGCGGGCGAGCAGCCCGCGGTGGCTGGCCGACGCGCTGACCCAGTCCTGGCGGGCACAGTGGCCGGAACTGCCGCGGGCGCTCGAGGAGGCCGCGGACTACAAGTGGCCCGATGCCGAGCTGCTGTCGGCATTCGAGCTGCCGCTCGCGGTGGTCACCGCGGTCGACGACCCGGTGCACCCGCGTGCGGTCGCCGAGGAATGGGCGGCGCTGGCCCCACGCGCGCACCTGTACCGGATCACGCTGGACGAGCTCGGCGCCGACCCCGCGATCCTGGGACACACGGGTATCGGCGCCTTCGGGTGAGATCTTCCGCTCAGTTCAGGCCGAGTTGCTGCATGGCCGACCCGTCCGCGCCCCGGCGCGGGCCCTGCGGCATGCGCGGCACCACCGGTTGCGCACCGGTCTGCGCCGCCACCTGCGCGGCCATCGCCTGCTGCTGAGCCTCCACCTGCTGCTGATGTGCCGCGGCGAGTTGCTCGGCCAGCTCCTGCGGCAGCACCACCGGAAGCGGGTCCCGCACCGGCAGCGGGTCCTCGCCGCGCCGCACCACGGTCTCGCTCAGGATCGCCCGCGCCGCCTTGACCAGAGGGCTGCCGTCGTTCGCCGCGCCCGAGGGGCCCGCCGCGACCAGCCGCACCATCCAGCGATAGCCGTCCACGCCGATGAAACGCAGGTCCGCGCCTTCGGTCAGGGCCAGCAGTTCTCGGCCCCACGGCCCGTTCTCGACCGACACCCTGGCGCCGTCCTTGCGCAGCGAGTCGGCGAGATCCGCGGCGACCAGCCGCCACTGGCCGGAGGTCTTGGGCGCGGCGTAGGCCGCGACGGTGATCCGGCCGTGCTCCGTGGCCAGGTGCACCGCCTGCGGCTGGCCTTCCGGGGTCATCTCGACCTGCAGCTGACCGCCCGGCGGGACCGGCAACAACACCGACCCGAGATCCAGCCGCTGCTCGGACACCGAATCCAGCAGCTCGGCGACCTCGTCGTAGTCGTAGGGGCCGGGCCGGCCGTGGGGCCGGTCGACGTCCAGATCCACGCCCTCGTACGAGCGCTCGTCGGTGGGGGCGTCGTCGTAGAAATCGTCGTCGTACTCGCCCTCGTAGGCGGACTCGTAGTCGGCGTAGTCGTCCGCCTCGTCGTACCGGTCGTCCGCGGCCTTGCTCGAGTTCTTTCTCTTTCCGAACATTCCCGTCATGCCTCCTCGCCGGTAGCCCGGCCCGCCCCGTTCGTCTGTGCGGTCAAGCTCGCGTGACCGCCGCTGGAGCCATAGCCGCCCGCTCCCCTGGTGGTCTCGTCGAGCGAGTCGACCTCCACGAAATCCACCAGCTCCACCCGCTGTACCAGCAGTTGCGCGATCCGATCACCGCGCCGCAACTCGATCGGCGTGCGCGGATCGTGGTTGATCAGGCACACCTTGATCTCGCCCCGGTACCCCGCGTCGACCGTGCCGGGGGTGTTCACCACCGACAGCCCGGCCTTGGCCGCCAGACCCGAGCGCGGATGGATCAGGCCGACGGTGCCGACCGGTAGCGCGACGGCGACGCCGGTGCCGACCAGCACCCGCTCCCCCGGCTCCAGGATGACGTCTTGCGTGGTGCACAGATCCACGCCCGCGTCACCCGCATGGGCGCGCGTGGGCAGAGGGATGCCGGGGTCGAGCCGCAGCAAGGGTATGGGTGAAAGTGCGCTCACGTTGGACGAGCCTACGCGTAGGCTGTTTGCCCTCGTGACTTAGTGTTGACTCGTGTCGGACCAGCCCAACCCCATGACCGCGGACGAGAAAGCGCAGCCTGCGCACCGATACCGGGAGCGCCTGTGGGTGCCGCTGTGGTGGTGGCCGGTGGCGTTCGCCGTCACCGGATTACTCGCGGCGGAGATCCATATGGGCGCGCCGGGACTGCGTGCCTGGCTGCCCTATGTGCTGCTGTTCCCCGTGCCGGTCTGGGTGCTGCTGTGGCTGAGCCGCCACCGCGTCGAAGTGGCGCCGGACGCGAACGGCACACCGGAGTTGCTCGCCGATCGC
The DNA here is from genome assembly GCF_053601535.1 of Nocardia sp. NPDC004718. NCBI lineage: Bacteria > Bacillati > Actinomycetota > Actinomycetes > Mycobacteriales > Nocardiaceae > Nocardia > Nocardia sp. NPDC004718. The sequence continues at coordinate 151,423 of NZ_JBSGCA010000012.1, read as the reverse complement.
GCGCATCTGCCGGTGAATTTCGTTGCTCGCGCGGCCGCCGTCGCCCCCACCGCGAAAAGCGCGGCGCTGGGTCGCCAGCTCGACCCCGCCGCCTATGTCCAGCATCGCCCCTGGATCGGGCCGATGGTCTTGCTCGTGCTCGACGACCCGGACGATCCGACGCCGTACTGGCTGGTCAGTACGCGGCGGCCCGAACGGGTCCTCGCCGCGCTCGGTCTACCGAGCGCGGGCTGACACTGTTGTTCGATCTCGTCGAGATCAGGCGGCGCAGTCCATGCAGATCATCTGACCGCCCTTGTCGCTGGCCAGCCTGCTCCGGTGATGGACCAGGAAACAGCTGGAACAGGTGAACTCGTCGGCCTGCTTCGGGATCACCCGAACCGTCAGCACTTCCTCGGACAGGTCGGCGCCGGGAAGCTCGAACGACTCCGCGGTATCGGATTCGTCGATATCCACGACGGCGGACTGTGCCTCGTTACGACGAGCCTTCAGCTCCTCCAGCGAATCCTCCGACACATCGTCGGATTCGGTGCGCCTCGGTGCGTCATAGTCGGTTGCCATGTCGTCTTCCCCTCGTCCTAACTCCGTATATCCCGGACCGGTCCGCTCACACCCGATTCCTGCCGGAATCGCCGCGACCGGTACCGCCCCGCCGGTGGTGCACGTCACACGTACACCGGTCGCCTATCAGGGCGGATCATGCCGATCCACTCCTGATAGCGCTGGGTAAACGCAGGACATGCCCTTCTTGTTCCCGCGACCGACCACTGATTTCCGCACCGGCGATTCGATCTGGGCCGCCAGACAATAGCGGACCCCGGAGCAAAAGTCGCAATCAAAACACAGCCGAGTCGAAAATGAGGGGCAATCGACACCGATCCTGGAACGCACCGAGACCTTGCGACGCGACCGCCCCACATTTTCGTAGAGTGTGCTGGTGGTTTCACTGATCACCGAAGGCACCGCGACGGATTCGCAAGGGCAACCGTACGTGCGCCGCCGCCCCCAGCCCTGGCTCATCATGCTCGGCGTTCTCGCCCTGATCTGCGGGATCGTCTGGGTCAAAGCCCTCACGACGCACGACACCGACCACACCGCGATGGCGTGCAATTCACCGAGTCCGGCCTCGGATCCCGGTGCGCCGCAACCGACTCCGCTCGGCCAGCGGGTCGGCGCAGGCCGGCTGCAGGACGTGGAACCCGCACCGCTGGCGGCGAGCAAGGTGCGCGTGCTGAATGCGAACAACCAGCGCGGCCAGGCCGCGCACGTCGCCGCCCAGCTCGGCGACCTCGGTTTCGCGAGCGCTCCCGGAACGCAATACGGCAACGATTCGGTATACGTCAACGGCGACCTGGAATGCACCGGGCAGGTCCGCTTCGGCGTCAACGGCCGTCCGGCCGCGGCCGCCGTACAGCTGGTCGCGCCGTGCGCCGAGCTGATCGAGGATCAGCGCGGCGACGACACCGTCGATCTCGTGCTCGGCTCGCTGTTCCGGGACATCCGCCCCAGCAACGACGCCGAGGAAGTGCTGCGTTCGCTCAAGAACCCGGCGCCGGGCAACTCCACCTCCATCGACATCAAGCTGCTCGACGCCGCACGGCAGGCCCGCTGCTGATCAGCGGTCCGGAATCGGCTCGGTAGCGCCGACCCGGGCCAGCAACTCCCCCAGCTCGTCGGCGATGCCGGGCGCGGCGGCCACCACCAGGTCGCCGTCGCTGCCCGGCGCCGTCGCGGGCGGCAGCGTCAGGCGCGCACCCGCCTCGGCGGCGATCAGCGCTCCCGCGCCCCAGTCCCAGACGTTCAAGCCGTGCTCGAAGTAGGCGTCCACGCGGCCGGCGGCGACATGACACAGATCCAGCGCCGCCGCACCGAAACGGCGGATGTCGCGCACGTGCGGCAGCACCTGCGCGATCAATTCCGCCTGCCTGCTCCTGCGGTGCCTGCCGTAGGCGAATCCGGTGGAGACCAGCGACATCGCCACCGATTCGACGGGCGTGCAACTCAAGTGCTCCACCACGCCGTCGGCGTCGACGCGCAGCGCGCCGAGTCCGAGACCCGCGCTGTAGGTGGCTGCCCGCGCCACGTCCACCACGGCGCCCGCGACCGGACGGCCGCCGCGCAGCGCGGCCACCGACACGGCGTAGCCGGGAATGCCGTAGAGGAAGTTGACGGTGCCGTCGATCGGATCAACCACCCAGTGGACGGTGTCCGCGCTCGCGTCATCGATACTGCCGCCGCCCTCCTCGCCGAGGATCGGGTCGCCGGGGCGTTGTTCGGCGAGCAATCTTCGAATCAGCTCTTCGGTCTCGGTGTCCACGATGGTGACCGGGTCGGTCTCGTGGCTCTTGGACCGCACGGCGCCTTCGGCGTGCACGCCCGCGGGCCCGAACACCTCGGGACGACGGGCACGGACATGGGCGGCGGCCGTCTCGGCGAGGTCGACCGCGACGCGGCGCAGGTCGGCTTCGTCGCCACGCGCGACGATCGAGACGAACGAGTCGGGGGTGTAGTCGGACACTGACGATGAGGTTTCCGGCACGCCCACCATCGCATCACACATCCTCGCCGAACGCCCAGCCTCGTGCTCCCATTACTCTTGTCGTGCACGACACAGCGCCGTCGTCGGGCATCCCGTTCGCACGCCCGCCATGGGCGTCCCGGGCCCCGTGCAGCGCTGTCATCACACCGGCCAGCACAGGGAGACGAGGGGTTAGTCATGTCCGCTCGGGGGCACGCATTCGGCATCGATATCGGCGGCAGCGGCGTCAAAGGCGCCACGGTCGATCTGGCCACCGGGGAGTTGGTCCACGAGCGGATCAAGATCGCGACGCCGCACCCGGCGACACCGTTCGCGGTGGCGGAGGCGGTCGCCGAACTGGTCGACCAGGCCAAGTGGACGGGGCCGGTCGGCCTCACCCTGCCCTCGGTGGTGATCGGCGGCGTGGCGCGCACCGCTGCGAACATCGACAAGTCCTGGATCGGCACCGACGCGCGGGCGCTGTTCTCCGCCGCGCTCGGCGGACGTCCGGTCACCGTGCTCAACGACGCGGACGCCGCGGGCATGGCCGAGGACCACTTCGGCGCGGCGCGCAATTTCGCGGGCTTGGTCGTGCTGCTGACCTTCGGCACCGGCATCGGCTCGGCGTTGCTCTACCACGGCACGCTGGTGCCCAACACCGAACTGGGACACCTGGAGATCCAGGGCATGGAGAGCGAGCACCGCGCGGCGGCCTCGATCAAGGAACGCGACGGCCTGAGCTACGAGCAGTGGGCAGCGCAGGTCAGCCTGGTGCTGACGGGGATGGAGAACCTGTTCTTCCCGGTCGTCTTCGTCGCGGGCGGGGGCATCAGCAGGGAAGCCGAGCAGTGGATTCCCCTGCTCACCAACCGGACTCCGGTCATCCCGGCCCGCCTGCGCAACACCGCGGGCATCGTCGGCGCCGCCATGGCGATCGCGGGGGGCGTCGCACCATGAGGCGCGCGGGAACCGCGAGGATGCCGTTCCCGGCATCGTGCCGTAGGTACCCTGGTTAGATCGTTACAATGGAACGTGCCCGGCTGAGCCGGAGAACCCCGACCGGCCCTCCGCCGGTGAAACCCGACAGATCGCTCCGCCGGAAACTCACTCTGGCGTGACGCCGCACGAGACCGTCACGAAAGGGCGTACGTGGTAGCCACGAATACCCGTCAGACCGCCGAATCGGCCGATGCCGACTCCGCAGATGTAACCGCAGCACGGCCGGTCCGTAAGGCTGCCGCGAAGAAGGCTCCGGCGAAGAAGGCCGCCGCCAAGAAGGCGCCTGCCAAGAAGGCCGCGAAGGCGGCCAAGGCTCCCGCGAAGAAGGCCACCACCAAGAAGGCGGGCCCCGACGGCGAGCCCGGCGCCGACGAGGCGATCGAGGACGAGTCGCTCGATCTCGACGATCTCGGCGATCTGGAAGTCTCCGAGGAGGACCTGGCCGACGGCGACGAACTGGTCGACGTCGCCGAGGACACCGAAACCGAGGAAGCCGAGACCGAGGCCGACGAGCCGACGGCGGCCGACAAGGCCTCCGGCGACTTCGTCTGGGACGAAGAGGAGTCCGAGGCGCTGCGCCAGGCCCGCAAGGACGCCGAGCTCACCGCCTCGGCCGACTCGGTCCGCGCCTACCTCAAGCAGATCGGTAAGGTCGCGCTGCTCAACGCCGAGGAGGAGGTCGAACTCGCCAAGCGGATCGAGGCGGGCCTCTACGCCGCGGAGAAGGTGCGCGAGTTCGCCGAGCAGGGCGAGAAGTTGCCGGTCGCCATGCGCCGCGACTTCAACTGGATCGTCCGCGACGGCAACCGGGCCAAGAACCACCTGCTCGAGGCCAACCTGCGCCTCGTCGTCTCGCTGGCCAAGCGCTACACCGGCCGCGGCATGGCTTTCCTGGACCTGATCCAAGAGGGCAACCTGGGTCTGATCCGCGCGGTGGAGAAGTTCGACTACACCAAGGGCTACAAGTTCTCCACGTACGCCACCTGGTGGATCCGGCAGGCCATCACCCGCGCCATGGCCGACCAGGCCCGCACCATCCGCATCCCGGTGCACATGGTGGAGGTCATCAACAAGCTCGGCCGCATCCAGCGCGAGCTTCTCCAGGATCTCGGCCGCGAGCCGACTCCGGAGGAGCTGGCCAAGGAAATGGACATCACGCCGGAGAAGGTGCTGGAGATCCAGCAGTACGCGCGTGAGCCCATCTCGCTGGACCAGACCATCGGCGACGAGGGCGACAGCCAGCTCGGCGATTTCATCGAGGACTCCGAGGCCGTGGTCGCGGTGGACGCGGTGAGCTTCACGCTGCTGCAGGATCAGCTGCAGTCGGTGCTGGAGACGCTGTCGGAGCGGGAGGCGGGCGTGGTCCGGCTGCGCTTCGGCCTCACCGACGGCCAGCCGCGCACCCTCGATGAGATCGGCCAGGTCTACGGGGTCACCCGCGAACGCATCCGCCAGATCGAGTCCAAGACCATGAGCAAGCTGCGCCACCCCAGTCGCTCACAGGTCCTGCGCGACTACCTCGACTAGGTCGCATCGCCTCGACGCCCGCATTCGTCGTCCGCTCGATTCCTCCAGCGGCCGGTGAATGCGGGCGTCGCGCTTTTCCGCGCCGGGCCGCAGACGCGACGGATGAAACGGCGCCACGACGGGGGCACTTCGCCGCGCTCGGCTTCCGCCCGGCAGACTTGCGGGGTGGTTGCCTCGACCTCGACTTCGAGCTGGCTGCGGTCCCCGTGGACGCAGACCGTCGACCTGCGCGCCGAGTGGCGCGACGTGCAAGCCTGGCTGCGCCGTCCCGGGCTGCCGCGACGGCTCCTGCCCGCGATCCGCGCGCACCTGGGAGCCGCCCCCGCCAGCACCGCCTACGCGTTCACGCTGTTCGTCACCTGGTGGACGCTGCGCGGGGTCGGTGACTCGGTGGAGCGCAGATTGATCTTCTCGGCGTCGACCAACCTCTACAACATGCGGCACAACCCGGTTCAGGTGCTGGTCGCCTCGGCGTTCTGGACCGACGGTGGCTTCCCCTGGACAACCATCGCCGGTTTCCTGATCGTCATGGCATATGCCGAGCGCTGGCTGGGCACCGCGCGCTGGATCCTGCTGTTCGCGACCGGGCACATCGGGGCGACACTGTTGACCGTCACCGGTATCTCACACGCCATCGACCGCGGCCTCATCCCGCTGCGGGTGGCCGTCGCCGCGGATGTCGGGACAAGCTACGGCTTTTCGGCCGTGCTGGCGGCGCTGGCATTCCGATTCCGCGGCAGGGTGCGGCTGGTGTGGGCCGGTACGCTGCTCGTGACGCTCGGCGTGGCGCTGTGGATCGAGCCGACATTCACCGACTACGGCCATCTCTGTGCCGCCGTGATCGGGCTGGCGGTCGGGGCGATCGCGAGCCTGTTCTGGCATCGGCTGGAACGGACCGCAGGCCGTAGAGCCCGCACGGCCCCGGCCTGATCAGTAGACCTGGGGCTCGCGGCGGCCGCGGTTGGTCAGCAAACCGACCATCGGCTCGACCACCCGCGCCGCGATCGGGCCCAGCACCGCCATCAGCAGGACGTAGGTCGAGGCGAGCGCCGTGAGCTGACCGTCCATCGCGCCCGCGCTCACGGCCAATCCCGCGATGACGATGGAGAATTCGCCCCGCGCGACGAGCGCCGCGCCCGCTCTGGCCCGGCCCATCTGCCGGATGCCCTCGCGCGCGGCGGCCCACCACCCGGTCGCCACCTTCGTGACGACCGTGACCGCCGCCAGCGCGATCGACCAGCCCAGCACCGGCGGGATCGCTCGCAGGTCGGTGTTCAACCCGAAGGCCACGAAGAAGATGGCCGCGAACAGGTCGCGCAGCGGTTCGAGCATCTTCGCCGCCGCGTGCGCGGTCGAGCCGGAGATCGCGATGCCGAGCAGGAACGCTCCGACCGCCGCCGAGACGCTCAGCGCCGAGGAGACGCCCGCGACCAGCAACGCCGCGCCGAGCAACGTGAGCAGGAAGACCTCACGGTCGGCGCTGGCCACGACCGCCGAGACGTACCGCCCGTAACGCAGCGCCACCACGAGCACCAGCGTGATGGTGATCAGTGCCACCGCCAGGGCGCGCAGCCCGCTGAGCCAGCTGAGCCCCGCCAGCACCGTGGTGAGGATCGGGAGGTAGACCGCCATCGCCAGGTCCTCGAATACCAGGATGGACAGGATCACCGGGGTCTCCCGGTTGCCCAGGCGTCCGAGGTCGTCGAGGACCTTCGCCACGATGCCCGACGAGGAGATGTAGGTGACGCCCGCCATCGTGATCGCGCCGTCGACACCCCAGCCCAGCATCAGCGCGACCGCCGCCCCCGGTGACGCGTTGACCACGATGTCCACCAGACCGGCCGCCCAGGAACGACGCAGGCCGGTCACCAGCTCCGCCGCCGTGTACTCCAAGCCGAGCAGCAAGAGCAGCAGCACCACCCCGATCTCGCCCGCGATATGGCCGAAGTCGTGCGCGGCCCGGAGTTCGATGAGACCACCTTGGCCGAAGGCGACACCGCCGAGCAGGTACAGCGGAATGGGCGACATACCGACACGGCCGGCGACACGCCCCAGCATGCCGAGAACGAAGAGAACCGCTCCGAGCTCGATCAGGGCGAGCGCGGTGTCCGTCACGGCTCAGCCGTGCGTCAATATCTTCGCGGCGGCATCCAAGCCCTCCGGAGTGCCGACGACCACGAGCAGGTCGCTCGCGGTGAAGGTGAAATCGGGGCCGGGCGAGGGATGCAACTGCCCGGCCCGCATGACCGCCACGATGGAGGCCTTCGTGCGGGTACGCATCTCGGTCTCACCGAGGGTGCGGCCGTCGTAGGGGGAATCGTCCCCGATCGGGAGCTGGCGCGTGGTGATCCCGGGCAGGTCGCGGTGGTCGTCGTTGAGCTTGGCGACCAGTTGCGGCGCACCGAGCAAGTTGGCCAGGACCGCGGCCTCATCGGTGGTCAGCGGGATCTGCGCGGCACAGGCGTCGGGATCGTCGAGTTTGGAGACGATCAGGTCGATATCACCATCACGGTGGGCGACCACGCCGATTCGGCGACCGGATCGCACTTCGAAGTCCTTCCGGACACCGATCCCGGGTAGTGCGGTGACGTCGACGTTCACGCCCTCCAGATTAGCCGGATCACCGCGTGCGCGAACGGATCGGTCATCACTTCGGCCGATGGCGCGTCGCGGTCGCTGTGCTGTGATGGAGGCGTGTGGCGGTGGGCGGATGTGCCGGAGCGGGCACGGGACGCGCTGGGCGCCGTGATCGCGTTCGCCGGCGGCGCGGCGCTGTACCTCGCCGGCTTGTCCACCATGACCGAGCGGGGCGAGCAGGCGTCGTTGTGGGTGCGGTGCGGTGTGCTGGCTTTACTGTGCCTGGCGACCTTCCGCCGGCGCCGGATGCCGGTCGCGGCCATGCTTGCCGGGCTCCTGCCGCTGGCCGTGGACATCTGGCTGGGCGCCACGGTGCCGGTGTGGATCGTCTATGCCGACTTGATCTACGCGGCCGTGCTCTACGCCGGGCGCCGGGCGTCGCGGATCACGGCGCTGTCCTGGTCGACGCTCTCCGTCGTCGTGGTGGTGCTGACCCTCGCCTTGACCGGCGACCTGCGCGCGGTCGCGCTGGCTCTGGTGGCGGTGTTCAGTTTCGTCGCGACGCCGATCTGGTGGGCGAACTCGGTGCGCACGCACAAGGAGGTCGCGCTCGCCGAGCGCACCCGCGCCGAGGCGCTGACCTTGGTCGCCGAACTCGACCGGCGCGCGGCCATCGCCGACGAGCGCACCACGATGGCGCGCGACCTGCACGACGTGATCGCCGGGCACCTGTCGGCCATCGCACTGCACTCGGAGGCGGCGCTCGGCGTGCTGGCCCGCCGCGACGCCGACCCGGCGGTGGCCGGCATCATGCGCTCCATCCGCGCCAACAGCGTCAGCGCACTGGAGGAGATGCGCACCATGATCGGATTGCTGCGCAGCGACGACGGCGCGGCGGAAGTAGCCGCGCCGCGCACCCTCGCGCAGCTGCCGATCCTGGTGGACGCCGCACGCGCGGCGGGGATCTCGGTACGGGTGCGCGATTCACTGGACGGCGCCGCGCTGCCCAGCGCCGTCGACCAGGCCGCCTATCGCATCGTCCAGGAGGCTTTGACCAACGCCATGAAACACGCCCCGGGACAGGAGGTCTCCATCGACGTGCGCGCGGAGCAGGAGAGACTGACCATATCCGTCCGCAACAGGACCACGCCCGGGCGGCCCCACCGGGCCGTGGACCGGGCGGGACGTCGGGGTCTGGTGAACATGCGTGAACGGTCTGCGGCACTCGGCGGAAGCTTGCGCGCCGGAACGGATTCCGGCCACTGGGAAGTTCTGGCCACCCTGCCGCTTGGCTGCGTGGGCGCCGCATGACGATTCGGGTGGTGATCGCCGACGACCACGCCGCGATCCGCGCCGGCCTGCGGATGATCCTGGACGTCGAGAACGATATCGAGGTGGTCGGCGAGGCCGCCGACGGCGATGTCGCGGTGGCACAGACCAAAGCGCTGCGGCCGCAGGTGGTGCTGATGGACGTGCGCATGCCGGGGGTGGACGGGATCACCGCGACCGAGCGGATCACCGCGGACGGCTTGGCGAAGGTGCTGATCCTCACCACGTTCGACTTGGACGAGTACGTCTTTCGCACGCTGCGTGCGGGCGCCTCCGGGTTCGTGCTGAAATCCACGTCGGGCCGGGCGCTGGTCGAGGCGGTGCGCGCCGTCGCGGCCGGGGACGGCGTGCTGGCTCCGGAGGTGACGCGTGCGGTGATCTCGGCGTTCGCCGCGTCGAATCAGATTGCCGCGCAACCGGCTCTCGCCGGATTCGGCGAACTCACCGAGCGGGAGCGCGAAGTGCTCGATTGCCTCGGCGACGGCCTGTCCAACGCGCAGATCGCGAGTCGGCTGTTCATCGGCGAGACGACCGTCAAGACACACGTGTCCCGGGTGCTGACGAAACTCGGTGTGCGGTCGCGGGTTCAGGCCGCCATCGTGGCGCGTGAGATCCGCGACCGGTAGTCACGCCGGGAGTGGGGCGAATGTCCCGTCCGCCGCGGGCAGGTACTCTACGACCCCCGTGACCGCGGCCACCGGCAAGGGGCCGTACAGGTGCGGGAAGAGCATCGACTCCGGATCGGTCGGGACGCCCGGCTCCCACTTGATCGGCGACCCGACGCGGCGGGAGTCGATCCGCAGCAACACCAGATCACGCCGTCCCGCGAACAAGCGATTCGCGGGCAGGTGCACCTGTTGCTGCGACGAGAGATGGATGAACCCCGCCTCGGCGAGGGAGGGCGCTCGGTACTCCCCCGTTTGCCGCGCGGATAACCATTCATCCAAAGTGCATAGGTGAACAAGCGTGTGAGTGTCATAGGTCACGGGTAATCTCCCGGTAGACAACTGGATCGGCCGATCGAGAGTGTGACGCAGTGCACATCCACGACAGGACCAGCGGCGTTCGCCCGTAGCGAAATCCCTGGTCGTGTTATCGAAAACACACTGCTTCATCCGCGGGAACAAAGTCCCCCGTCCCGAACGTCTGACAGAGTAGTCATACCCCTGCTGGGAAGTAGCGGTAGCGAGCTCGTGGTGAGTGACCACGGGCCCCACACCAGGTGAACGGTCGTCGGGACCGGGAGCCAGGACGGAGGAGTCATGCCAGGAACCCTGACAAGCACCCCACTGACCGCGGTCGATCGTTGCGACCGCTGCGGGGCGGCGGCCCGTGTGCGCGCCGTACTGCCCGCGGGTGGAGAGTTGCTCTTCTGCCAGCACCACGCGAACGAACACATGGATCGGCTGCGTGAGCTGGACGCCGTGATCGACACGGAGTCCGCTCCCGCGCTCTGACCCGCTCCTCGCGTCCTGACACAACAGCATCGAACAACAGAACACCGTTTCCACGGCAGCGGGCGACCCACAGGTCGCCCGCTGTCGGTGTGTCCGCGGCGCGCTCAGTCCGTGCCGAGGATGCCGTCCAGCAGTCTGGCCAGGCCGTATTCGAACGCGCCGTCCGGGTCGGCCGGCGCCTGGTACAGCTCACCCACCGCCGCCCCGACACGTGCGGCGAGTGGGAATCGGCTCGGCGGCATGACCTCGCTCAGCAGCGGACCGTGCACTTCCCACCACTGCGCGTCGCTCATTCGCGCGGTTTCGCGGGCCGCTGCCACCGCCATGCGCGCGTTTCCGGTGGCGAACTCCGACAGCACGGCGATCGCCCGGTCCATCGCCACGTCCGGCAAGCCGAGCCCGTCGATCGCGGCGAGCTGCCGCTCGTAGCGACGCATCCGCCCCGGCCCGAGCACGAGCCGCCACGGCGACACCTCGAGCAGCCAGGGGTGCGCGAGGAGTTCCGCGCGCACCTGGCGGGCCACCGCGGCGAGGCGCTCACGCGGCGGCAGATCGGCGGGAACCGGCGCGTCCTCCTCGGCCACCGCGTCGACCATGAGCACCGTCAGGGCGTCCTTGCTCGGCACGTACGTGTAGAGGCTCATCGGCCGCAGCCCCAGTTCGGCGGCGACCGTGCGGATGGAGACCTTGTCATAGCCTTGCCGGTCGGCGAGCGCGACGGCCGCGGCGACCACCGCGTCCACGCTGACCGCCTGCTTCGGACCACGCCCCGCCGGACGCGGCGGAAGTTCGTGCCGCCACAGCAAGCTCATCAGCCGCCTGGCCTCGTCGGATGTGACGTCGTCGCTCATTGGCTCCTCGGAACCGATCCGGTACGGTGTCCGTTGTCAGGTTACTCCGTACACCATACGTTGATTCAAGGGGTGCGCTCTGCCCAGCACACACGCCACTTATCTACCGGATCGGCACATGTTCGCGCTCTGGACCTGGCTCGGACACGCCACCGGTCCGGCCCCGACCGGTCCAGGTGACCGCGAGACCCTGGCGCTGGCCGTCCCGATCGGCGTGGACGGAGCCCTCGAGGTCGTCGACGTCGATGCCGCCTTGCTGGATCCCGAGACTTTCGCCGACTCGAGCCTCGAGCACCCGGGAGAGTCGGTCCTGGTCTGGCAACAGGTGGTGCGTTCCGCGCTCGGCGACCCCGCCGGGGAGCCGCCCGGCCCGGACGCCGATGCCCTGCCCATCGCCGCGCACGCCGTGCCGGACGCGTCCCGCACGGCAATCGTCTCCGCGCGACGGGCACTGGCCGTCCTGCGCGACACCGAGGCGGTCACCGCGGATCTGCGGGCCAGCCTGAAAGCCCGGCTGCGCCCCTATCAGGCCCGCGGGGTCGGCTGGCTGCGCGAAACGGTGGCCGCGCACGGCGGCGCGGTGCTCGCCGACGAGATGGGGCTGGGCAAGACCGTGCAGACCATCGGCTTCCTGCTCGACCGGGCCGAGGCCGGTCCGCAGTTGGTGGTGTGCCCGACCTCGCTGGTCGGCAACTGGGCGCACGAGATCGGCCGGTTCGCGCCGGGGCTGCGCGTGGTCGTGTGGCGAGGCGGCGCCGTCGATCCCGACGCCGCGACGATCGTCGTCGCCGGTTACCCGACGTTGCGGCTACACGGGCAGCTGCTGGCGCAGCGGAGGTGGGCGACGACCGTCTTCGACGAGGCGCAGGCGCTGAAGAATCTCCGAACCCAGGTCGCCAAGGCGGCGCGCGCGATCGACGCGGCCGCCACGGTCGCACTGACCGGCACGCCGGTGGAGAACCATCTCGATGAGTTGTGGGCCCTGCTGCACCTGGTGGCACCCCGATTGTTCGGGCACCGGACGCAGTTCCGGCGGCGCTTCGTGCGGCCCGTCCACGAGGGTTCGGCCGCCGCCGCGGCACGGTTGCGCGACACCATCGAACCGGTGGTGCTGGCCCGCACGAAACGTCAGGTCGCCGCCGCCCTGCCCGCGAAGATCCACAGCGACCTGCTCTGCGACCTCACCGCCGAACAGGAACAGCTGTACGACCAACTGCTCGACAAGGCCGTGGACGACGGATTCGGCGCGGGCATCGAGCGCCACGGCCGCGTGCTCGCGGCGCTGACCGCCCTGAAGCAGGTGTGCAACCATCCCGGCCTGATCACCGGCGAACTCGACGAGCTCGCCGGCCGGTCCGGGAAGCTCGACCTGTGCACCGACATCGTCGCCGCCAATCTCGAGACCGGCAGTCCGACGCTGATTTTCACGCAGTACCGGCAGACCGGTGACCTGCTGGTACGGCATCTCGCCGAGCAGTTCGGCGTGGATGCGCCGTTCTTCCACGGCGGCCTCTCGCAGGCCGAGCGCGCCGAAATCGTCACCCGGTTCCAGGCCGAGGACGGGCCACCGGTGCTGGTGCTCAGCCTGCGCGCGGCGGGCACCGGGCTCACGCTGACCCGCGCCGCCGACGTCGTCCACTTCGATCGCTGGTGGAACCCGGCGGTGGAGGCGCAGGCCTCCGACCGGGTGCACCGGATCGGCCAGACCCGTACGGTCACCGTCACCACGCTCACCTCCACCACCACCGTGGAGGAGCACATCGCGGGCATGCACGACCGCAAGGCGGCGCTGCGCGACCTCGGCGACGCTGCGGGTATCGCGGCGCTGGCCGCACTGGACGACGCCCAGCTGACCGAGATACTGCGCCGCAAGAGGGAGAACTGATGGCGGACAACGAATTCGGCTACACCGCGTGGGGCATGGACTGGGTCCGGCTCGCCGAGCCGCTGCGCCAGACCCGCCCGGACCCGCTGCTGCCCCGCGCGCGCAGCATCGCGCGCAACAACGGCGTGCGGGCCACCGTCGAAGGACAGCTTGTGCGGGCCACCGTCCACCGGGGCGGTCAGGCGTCGGTGACGCAGGTGGAGGTGGCCCCCCTGTCCCGGACCGCCGTTACCGCGATCGCCGGATTCGTGCCGGACCCGCCCGTACCGACCGACGATGTGCACCGCGCGATCAGCGCGGCCGGGGTCTCCCTCGCGCCCGTCCTCGCGGGTACCGACTGCTCGTGTCCCGCGCGCAAGACACGATGCGTGCACCTTCTGGCCGTCTTCTACGAGATGGCGCGGCGAGTCGACGAGGATCCGCGACTGGGCTTGGCGATCCTGGGTTATTTCGCCGCCGCGACGCAGGACTCGGACGAGTCCGCACCGGCGACGCGGTGGACGCCGATCAGTGCGCTGGACCCTCGGCGATTCTTCACCACGACGCCGCGCTGAACCGCCGAACCACCTCGCAGTATCCGGGCCACCGATCCCGGCCGCATCGTTGCCGCTGCTCTGCCACGGGCATGCCGCTCGCGCGGGTCGCGAGCCGATCGGTCCTGCGACGCCGAGCGCGTACGTCGCGGCGTTCCAGCGGGCGGTCGCGGTCCCGCGGCGGCGGCATCTCGCCGGGTTGATCAGGCGTTGGTACCGCTGTCCACGGTGAGGAACGCGCCGGTCACGCTGCGACCGGACGGCCCGGCCAGGAAGGCCACCGTCGCCGCCACATCGTCGGCGGCGCCGAAGCGCCCGAGCGCGGTCAGGGCGCGCTGCCTGCCCGCATGCGCTCCGTCGCCCGGATTCATGTCGGTGTCGGTGGAGCCAGGCTGGACGAGGTTCACCGTGATCGCGCGCGGGCCCAGTTCGCGCGCCAGCGCCTTGGTGAAGCCGTTGAGGGCGGACTTGCTGAGGTTGTAGAGCGTCACCCCGTCGAACGGCGCGTGATCGGTCAGGTTGGTCCCGATACTGATGATCCGCCCGCCGTCGGTCATGTGCGCGACCGCGGCCTGCGCGCCGACGAACGCGGCGCGCGCGTGCACACCGAGCGCGTTGTCGATCTCCGCGACGGTGAACTCCTCGAACGGCTTCGCCGGGAAGATCCCCGCGTTGTTGACCAGGATGTCCAGCCCGCCGAGCTCGGACGCCGCGCGGTCCACCGCCGTGCGCACGGCGGTGGCGTCGGCGCTGTCGGCCTGGATGGCGACGGCTCGCCGCCCGAGCGCCTCGACCTCGCCGACCACCGTCTTCGCCTGCCCCTCGGCGTGCTGGTAGGTGAGCGCCACGTCCGCGCCCGCCGCGGCGAGGCGGCGCACGACCGCCGCCCCTATCCCGCGGCTACCCCCGGTGACCAGTGCGACCTTGCCCGTCAGGTCCGGCATCGGTACTCCTCCTATTTTTGTGTCGATCAATACATAAATAGCCAAGCGCATCCGCCGCCGCGGTGTCAAGGGGTATATTTAACGATCGACACAGAAAGGTCCGGCATGGCTGAACGGGGACGACCGCGCGCCTTCGATCGCGCCGAGGCCTTGCGCCGCGCCATGGAGGTGTTCTGGGAGCACGGCTACGAGGGCGCGTCGATGAGCGACCTCACCTCCGCGATGGGGATCAACTCACCCAGCCTGTATGCCGCGTTCGGCGGCAAGGAGGCGCTGTTCCGCGCGTCCGTCGACCTCTACGGGCACACCGACGGCGGCTATACCGCCCGTGCGCTGCGCGAGGAACCCACCGCGCGGGCGGCCATCGAGGCGATGCTGCGGGACAACGCGGTGGCCTACACCGAGGAGAACAAGCCGCACGGGTGCATGGTCGTGCTCGCGGGCTCCACCTACACCACGCGCAATACCGGCATCCGCGATTTCCTGATCGAGAAGCGCCGCGCGACGACCGAAGACATCCGGCGACGACTCGAGCGCGGCGTCGCCGAGGGCGATCTGCCGCCCGGTACCGACAGCGCGGCGCTCGCCGGTTTCTACACGACGGTCCTCTACGGCTTGTCCATCCAGGCACGGGACGGCGCGGCGCTGCCGGAACTCACCGCGTCCATCGACTGCGCCATGGCCGCCTGGCCCGCCCCGGCCGGCTGAGGCGGGCTACTTCCGGCGCAGCGCGGCGATGCGCTCACCGAGTTGTTCGGCGGTGGCCAGCGCGGTCGGCGGCCCGCCGCACTCGCGGCGCAGCTCGCCGTGGATCACGCCGTGCGGTTTCCCGGTGCGATGGTGATGCATCGCCACCAAGCTGTTGAGTTCGCGCCGCAGCTCGCCGAGCCGATCGGCGGTGGCGACCCGCTCCGCGGCGCCCGCCACCTGTGGACCGGGATCGGGGACGGGCGCGGACACGCTCCGATCCGCGACCTGTCTGGCCTGCCGCTCACGCAATAGCGCGCGCATCTGCTCGGCGTCCAGCAGGCCCGGAATCCCGAGGTAGTCGGCTTCCTCGTCGCTTCCGGCGAAGGTCGCGGTACCGAAGGAGGATCCGTCGTAGATCACCTGGTCGAGCTCGGCGTCGGCGGCCAGCGCGACGAAGGACTTCTCCTGCTCGCCCGGTTCGTCCTGCTGCTTGTTCGCCTCGATCAGCAAGTCGTCGTCCAGGCCGTTCTTCTCCCGGTGCGGCTTGCCGATGACGTGGTCGCGCTGCAACTCCAGTTGCGCGGCCAGATCCAGCAGCACCGGCACCGAGGGCAGGAACACCGTCGCGGTCTCGCCGGACTTACGGGCACGCACGAATCGCCCGATCGCCTGCGCGAAATACAACGGGGTGGAGGCGCTGGTCGCGTACACCCCGACGGCGAGGCGCGGCACGTCGACGCCCTCGGACACCATGCGGACCGCGACCATCCAGGGCTGGGTGCTGTTGCTGAATTCGGCGATGCGGTTGGAGGAGGCCGGGTCGTCGGACAGCACCAGCGCCGGCTTCTCACCCGAGATGTGTTCCAGCAGTTCGGCGTAGTCGCGGGCACGGTCCTGGTCGGTGGCGATCACCAGACCGCCCGCGTCGGGCATGCCGGAGGCGCGCTTCTGGCGCAGCCGGATGTCGGCGGCGCGCAGCACGGCGGAGATCCAGTCGCCGGCCGGGTCGAGCGCGGTGCGCCAGGCACGGGCGGTCTGCTCGGCGTTCAGCGGCTCGCCGAGGCGGGCGGAATACTCCTCGCCCGCGCTGTCGCGCCAGTGCGCTTCGCCGGAGTAGGCCAGGAAGACCACCGGCCGCACCACGCCGTCGGCGAGCGCCTCGGCGTAGCCGTAGGTGTGGTCGGCGCGGGACTTCGGGAAGCCGGACTCGTCGGGTTCGTAGACGACGAACGGAATCTGGCTGTCGTCGCTGCGGAACGGGGTACCGGTCAGGGCGAGGCGGCGAGTCGCGTCGCCGAACGCCTCAGCCGTCGCGTCACCCCAGCTCTTGGCGTCTCCCGCGTGATGGATCTCATCGAGAACGACCAGCGTCCTGCGATTCTCGGTACGCACGCGGTGGCGCGAGGGATGCGCGGCGACCTGCGCGTACGTGACCACGACACCGTGATAGTCACCCGAGGTGCCACCGGTGGAGTTGGAGAACCGCGAGTCCAGCGCGATACCGGAGCGCGCCGCCGACTGTGCCCACTGGTGCTTGAGATGTTCGGTGGGCGCCACCACGGTGATCTGGTCCACGGTGCGGTCGGCCAGCAGTTCGGCGGCCACGCGCAGCGCGAAGGTGGTCTTGCCCGCGCCCGGGGTGGCCACGGCTAGGAAGTCCCGTGGTTTGGTGGCCAGGTACTTCGTCAGCGCACGTCGCTGCCAGGCGCGGAGGGAACCGCCGCTGACGGCGGGGCCGATCGCTTTCGAATCGCCCGGCGTCTCTGCCTCTCCCGCCACAGCGGCGCCACCCGACCCAGTCACGCAGACGACCCTAGCGGCCCGGCACGGTGTGTCGCCAAACCGACGCGGCGGGCGCGACGGGCATCACATGGCCACCAGCCAGGACGCTGGGAGTTCACCCGATGCCCACCGACACGTCGCGCGCACACTCCGATGCGGATCGCCGAAGTGCGCGATGCTGTAAGCACGATGACCGAGCACCACGCCATTCCGGGGGATCCACCGCGGACCGACACACCGTCGACCCGCGCCGCCGCTGCGCGCCCGCCCACTTGGGCCGACCGCGCGAGCGCGCGCACCGCGGTGTTGAGCAGACGGGCCGCCGCGCTGATCCTGCGGGTGGCGCAGAAGGCGTGGACGGATTCCATCTTCGCCAAATCGGCCGCGGCCGCGTTCTGGCAGACGCTCTCGCTGGCGCCGCTGCTGCTCGGCCTGCTCGGCAGCCTCGGTTACGTCGGCGGATGGTTCGGCCCGGACACGGTGCAGATAGTCGAGTCCAAGATCATCGCGTTCAGCCGGGAGCTGTTCAGCGCCAACGTGGTGTCCGATCTCATCGAGCCCACGGTGCAGGACGTCCTCGGGCAGGGGCGGGGAGCGGTGGTGTCGGTGGGCTTCGTGCTGTCGCTGTGGGCCGGATCGTCGGCGATGGCGACCTTCGTCGACTCGATCGTGGAGGCCCACGACCAGCAGGACGCGCGGCACCCGGTGTGGCAGCGCATCTTCGCGCTGTTGCTGTACCTGCTGTTCCTGGCGGCGTCGGTGTTCATCCTGCCGCTGGTGGCGCTGGGCCCGACGCTGATCGGGCGGGTGCTGCCCACCGCGTGGCGGGCCACCGGACTGCAACTGCTGGACTTCTTCTATTACCCGGGCGTCGGCCTGCTGCTGATCGTCGGGCTCACCACCCTGTACAAGCTGGCACTGCACACCTCGTTGCCCTGGCACCGGCTCTTCGGCGGGGCGCTGGTGGCGGGCGTGTTCTTCATGGCGGCCAGCGAAGTGCTGCGCCGCTACCTGTCGTGGGTCAGCCGCACCGGCGTCACCTACGGCGCGCTGGCGACGCCGATCGCGTTCCTGCTGTTCACGTTCTTCCTGGGCTTCGCCGTGATCCTGGGCGCGGAGTTCAACGCGGCGGTACAGGAGTTCTGGCCCGCCCGCGCGACGCGCATGGAGCAGGTCAAGGAGTGGATCGCCAATCAGGTGCGCGGCGAGAGCGGAACCGACGCGGACACGACGGATCGCGACGAGGCCGCGGCGGGTCCGGACGACGCGGACTCCGACGGCCTGCGCGCCGTGCTCGATCTGCGCGCGGCGCGGTCCTCGTCCGGCGAGTAGATCGTCGCCTCAGTCGCCCTTGCGTAGGCCGTCGTAGACCTTCTTGCACTCCGGGCACACCGGAGAGCCCGGCTTGGGCGAGCGGGTCACCGGGAAGACCTCTCCGCACAGCGCGACCACGTGGGTGCCCAGCACGGCGCTCTCGGCGATCTTGTCCTTCTTCACGTAGTGGAAGAACTTCGGGGTGTCGTCGCCCGTCGTCTCGTCGGTCGTCGTATCCGGGCGAACCATGGTGTCGGTGCTCACGCACTCCATGATGCCGCATCGCGCGACAACCCCGCTGACCATGGCCTCACCTCGGTGTCGCGTCACCGGCCCCCTCGAGCAGACCCGACCCCGTTCCGCTCTCGCGTACCGATGCCGGCTACCGCTGGAAACGCACCACCTTGCGGATGAACCACTCCGGCGTCGCCTACCTCGCCGCCATCAACGGACCCGCACTCGGCGGCGGGCACGAAATCGCGCTGGCCTGCGATCTGCGCTACGCCGCACCTCGGTGTGTGCGCGGATGGACCACGAGTGGAAGACTCGGGGTATGCAGCAGAACGGCGATTCCCCATCCGCCGACGGCCGCGACCGCGAAGAGCACCCCGACGTGACGATGCCGACGCAGCCCCGCCGTTCCTCCGGATACTTCCCAGGCACCGACGACAAGCACCCCGCGTTGATCACCGAGGCGGCCCCCTCGCTGGACGATCAACACCGGGCCCGGGTGCGCAGATACACGATCATCATGGCGTTCCGCATCCCGTGCCTGGTCCTCGCAGCGGTCGCATACAGCGCGTTCGGTAACCCGCTGCTGTCCATCCTGATCATCGTCGCGTCGATTCCGCTGCCCTGGATCGCGGTGCTGATCGCCAACGATCGCCCGCCACGCCGCAAAGACGAACCCAGCAGGTGGGACCGTCCGCGCACGGCCATCGAGTCGCGTCCGCACAACGCCATCGACGGCTGAGTCCGCCGGTAAGACCGGCTCACCGCGCCGCTGCCGGAGGCCTGCGGACGACGGCCGACATCACGGCGGCAGCGCCGCACAGAGCGCCCGCCAGGTACCAGGCGAGGTCGTAGCTGCCTTGCAGGTCACGGATCACGCCCGCCCCGGTGGCCGCCACCGCCGAGCCGATCTGGTGCGAGGCGAACACCCAGCCGAACGCGACGGGGCCGTCGGCGCCGAACAGTTCGCGGCACAACACGACCGTCGGCGGCACCGTGGCCACCCAGTCCAGGCCGTAGAAGACGATGAACACCCACAGGCTCGGTTGCGTGTCCGGACCCAGCAGCGCGGGCAGGATCAGCAACGACAGACCGCGCAGCGTGTAGTAGCCGATCAGCAGGTACCGCGGATCGATCCGGTCGGTCAGCCAGCCCGAGGCGATGGTGCCCGCGACGTCGAAGACGCCGACGACGGCCAGCAGGCTCGCCGCGGCGGTCGGCGGCATGCCGTGATCGTGCGCGGCACTGACGAAATGGGTACCGACCAGCCCGTTGGTTGACGCGCCGCACACCGCGAAACCGCCTGCGAGAAGCCAGAATCCGGGACGCCTCGCGATCGTCCCGAGCACCGTGAGCGCGCGCGACGCGCCGCCCGCGGCGGGCACGCGCAGGCCCGCCGTGCTGTCCGGCTCGGCGCCGTAGGCTCGCACGCCGAGGTCGCTCGGATAGTCCCGGATGAACAGCACCACCAACGGCGCCACGGCCAACGCCGCGCCCGCGACGATCAGTGACGGCAACCGCCAGCCGTGGGCGTGCGCCAGCGCCGACACCAACGGCAGGAAGACCAACTGTCCGGTCGCGCCCGCGGCGGTGAGCACGCCGGTGACCAGACCGCGCTGCCGCACGAACCACCGGCCGGTGATCGTGGCGACGAACGGCATGGACATCGACCCGACGCCGACACCGACCAGCAGGCCCCAGGTCAGCACGAGGTGCCACGGCCGGGACATGAGCACCGTCAGCCCGCTGCCCGCGGCGACCAGCAGCAGCGCGCAGGCCACCACCCTGCGGATGCCGAAGCGATCCATCAGTGCGGCGGCGAACGGCGAGATCAGGCCGTATAGCAGCAGATTCAGTGAAACGGCCGTCCCGATGGTGCCGTGCGACCAGCCGAACTCCTCGTGCAACGGGTCCATCAGCACGCTGGGCACGGAACGGAACGCGGCCGCGCCCAGCAGGGCGATGAAGCCCACGCCCGCGACCAGCCACGCCGGATGCAAGCGCAGGCGCGGCGCGGTAGCCAGGGAAACGGGAGTCGGCGTCTGCAGTTCGGTCACCCGATGAGCCTGCCCGAACCATGCTCACGCAACGAGTGGCTGAAATGCCACATAACATTGAATTCCTGCCAAATATGGCGGCGCCGGTATTTTCTCGACAAGGCGGGCACGCGTCCCTAGGGTCGCATGAGGCCGCACGCACCACGATCACCGGCCACGGTTTGTTGCGGGCGACAAGGACAAGACAGGAGCGAACATGATTCGGTGGATCTGGGTCTTCCTGGACCGCCCGGCGCAGCGTTTCGACGACTGCGCGAAGTTCTGGTCCACGGTCACCGGCACCGAGCTCTCGCCTCGGCGTGGCGCGAACGACGAGTTCCTCACCCTGTTGCCGGACCCGGCGCTGTTCGCCGCGGCGAGCGTCAAGATGCAAGCGGTGACCGGCCTCGGCGGCGTCCACCTCGACCTGGACGTCGACGACATCCCCTCCGCCGTGCGCACCGCGCTCGACCTCGGGGCGGAGCTGGTCGCCAACCATCCCGGCTACGCCGTGCTGCGATCCCCCGGCGGCCAGACGTTCTGCCTGACTCCCAGCGGCCGCGCCACCAGCACCCCCGCGCCCGCCGTCCGGGCTCCGGACGGCGCGCTGTCGCGCCTGGACCAGGTGTGCCTCGACATCGGCCCCGACGACCACGAGGTCGAGACCCGCTTCTGGACGCTGCTGACCGGCTGGACCCACCAACCGGGCAGGCGGCCGGAGTTCGCCCGGCTGCGCTCCGAGGAACGGCAGCTACCCGCGCAGCTGCTGTTGCAGCGCCTCGGCGAGAACCGCCCGACCAGCGCGCACGTCGATCTGGCTGCCACCGACATCGACGCCACCGCCGCGTGGCACGAGTCACTCGGTGCGACCGTGGTGGAACGTCACGAGCACTGGATCGTCCTGAGCGATCCCGGCGACGCGTTGTACTGCGTCACCGGACGCGACCCCAGCGGGGTCTGACCGACTCGGGCGACGGCCCGGGGTGGCGGCGCGGCGCCACGGAGCACAGCGGGCACCTGATCCACGCCCGGTGGTCGCGGTGGCAGAGTACCGGTGTGCCTACGAACCGATCGACGACCACCGGATCGCTGCTCGCCGCGCTGTGCCCGGATCTGCGGACCGCGCTCACCCGGGTGGGCTACGACGCCGACACCCTGCTCGAGGTGCTCGGCGACGCGCACGCGGCGCTGGGCCGGTCGGAGCCGGTGCCGGTGCGCCGCGCTGCCCGAGCGGCAGGCGAGCTGGGCACCCTCATCCGTCTGCTGCTGCTCGGCGACGCGCTGCCCGAGCGGGAGGTGGCCGCGGCGCTGGCGCCGGTCGAGATGGATCGCGCGGTCGCCGCGGGCCTGCTGGAGCGCGAGGGCGACGAGGTGCGTGCGGCGCTCGACCTGCGGCCGCTCGACACGGGCGCGGGCACCCGGTGGGTGCTGTCGGACCTCGACGACTCGATGCGCAGGCGCACACTGACCGAGGATCACGTCCTCGGCGTCGGCCACGCCTCCCTCTCGCTGCTGCGGGCCACACCCACCCGGCCGGTCGGCACGGTGCTCGACCTCGGCACCGGCTGCGGTGTGCAGGCGGTGCACGCCGCCTCCTACGCGCGGCGCGTGACCGCCACCGATGTCAATCCCCGCGCATTGTGGCTGGCCGAGGCCACCGCCGCGCTCAACGAGCTGGACATCGAACTGGTGGAAGGCTCCTGGTTCGACCCGGTGCGGGGCCGGCGCTTCGACCAGGTGGTGGCCAATCCTCCGTTCGTGGTGGGCCCGGGGCGTGTCGAGCACACCTATCGCGATTCCGGCCTCGCGCTGGACGGCGCGAGCGAGTTGGTCATCTCGCAGGCCGCCGACTTGCTGGCGCCCGGCGGTACCGCCGCGATGCTCGCCGCGTGGGTCCATGTCGACGACGAGGACTGGCGCGGGCGCGTCGCCTCCTGGTTGCCCGCGCACGGGGTGGACGCCTGGGTGGTGCAACGTGACGTGGCCGACCCAGCCCTGTACGTGGGCACCTGGTTGCGTGACGCGGGCGCGGACCCGCGCGATCCCGCCACGCAGGCCCGCGCGGAGCGCTGGCTGGACGCCTTCGAGGCAGCCGAGGTGGCGGGCATCGGGTTCGGGTTCGTATACCTGCGCGCCATCGATGGGCCGACCGAATTGCTCGCCGAGGACCTCACCCACGGCTTCGATGATCCGCTCGGCGAGGAGGCCTTCGGGTATTTCGAGCGCTCGGCCTGGTTGCGGGCCGTCGCCGGCGACGAAAATCTCGCCTGGTCTTCACGTTTCGTCGTGGACCGGGCGACGGCGCTGGAGCGGGTGTATCTGCACGACGCCGCGGGATGGGCGCCGGAGGTGGCGCGACTGCATCGCGGCGACGGCCCCCGCTGGCAGCACGAAGTGGATGAGGCGACGATCTCACTGCTGGCGGGAATGCACGCCGACGGCCTGCCGTTGTACGACCTGATCGAACTGCTGGCGCTCGCCCATGGATCCGATGCGGTGGGCGCCGAGTTCGCCGCCGACGCGTTGTCCGTGGTCACCGGCCTGGTACGGCACGGATTGATCAAGCCCGTGTGAGGCAACGGCAGCCGCGCGCCGACCGATGCAGGTCCTGGCCGGGGATCGTCCCCGCGCTGCGGCGCTTCTCAGGAACTTCTCAGACGAGAAGGGCGAAAACCGCTGCTCAGAGCGGTTTATGCCAGCCGTAACGGGGAACTTTCTCCCTGTCGGGTCCGTTTATCGGAGTGAGACACCACCGACAGGAGGCAAGTCATGACAAGCCCCGCCACCACTCGTGTGCGCACCAGCGATTCGGACCTCGACGCTCAGAGCCCTGCCGCCGACTTGGTACGTGTGTACCTGAATGGAATCGGCCGCACCGCGCTGCTCACCGCTGCCGACGAGGTCGAGCTGGCCAAGCGCATCGAGGCGGGCCTCTACGCGCAGTACCTGCTGGAAACCGGCAAGCGACTGTCGGCGTCCCGCAAGCGTGATCTCGCGATCGTCGTGCGCGACGGTCAGGCCGCCCGGTCTCACCTGCTCGAAGCCAACCTGCGCCTTGTTGTCTCGCTCGCCAAGCGGTACACCGGCCGCGGCATGCCGCTGCTCGACCTGATCCAAGAGGGCAACCTCGGGTTGATCCGTGCCATGGAGAAATTCGACTACGCCAAGGGCTTCAAGTTCTCCACCTACGCCACCTGGTGGATCCGGCAGGCCATCACTCGCGGCATGGCCGACCAGAGCCGCACCATCCGCCTGCCCGTCCACCTCGTCGAGCAGGTGAACAAGCTGGCCAGGATCAAGCGCGAACTGCATCAGCAGCTGGGCCGCGAGGCCACCGACGAGGAGCTGGCCAACGAATCCGGCATCCCGGTCGACAAGATTTCCGATCTGCTCGACCACAGCCGCGACCCGGTGAGCCTGGACATGCCGGTCGGTAACGACGAAGAGGCCCCGCTGGGCGATTTCATCGAGGACTCCGAGGCCACGTCGGCCGAGTCCGCGGTCATCGCCGGTCTGCTGCACCACGATGTGCGCAGCGTGCTCGCCACCCTGGACGAGCGCGAACAGCAGGTCATCCGGCTGCGGTTCGGCTTGGACGACGGCCAGCCGCGCACGCTGGACCAGATCGGCAAGCTCTTCGGTCTCTCCCGCGAGCGGGTGCGTCAGATCGAGCGTGAAGTCATGGCGAAGCTGCGCAAGGGTGAGCGGGCCGACCGGCTCCGCGCCTACGCCAGCTGATCGTCCGGCGCCGGCCGCCCCGAGACGGCGCCGGCGTTCGGCTCGGTGGCCCTTCCGCCGGGGTCACCTTCCCGCGCCGACCGGTATGCGCGCGCCCGTCCGCTCCGGGCGTCGCGCGGGCCGGTCGGCGGTGTCGTATCCCCTTCTCCGCGCCGCGTCGGCTCAGCTCTGGTCCACCGCGATGTCGTATTTCACGGTGTCGCCTTCCACCGAGGTCACCGTCAGCGTCACACCGAGCGTGTCCCCGGCCGCGGTGAGCGTGCAACGCATGGTGGTCCCTTCTTTGCCCGTGAGATCACCGGGGCAATCGATCGCGTCGGGTTCCTGCCCGGCCTTCTCGGTGAGCGAGTCCTTCACCGACTTCTCCAAGTCGGCCTCCTTCACCTTCGGGGTGCCGATTGTGACGGAACACGCGGTGAGCGCCGCCGCAAGCAGCGACAAGACGGCAACACTGCGAATCTTCATGGCGAGCAGGCCTTTCTGACGGACGAACGTGACATCCCCAGATCGCGGCAGAAGCGATCGTCCGTTATCGGACATTTCGCGTGTGACGTGTGCGAGCCGATGTCTCAGCCATGCCACGCGACGGGCTGGGCGTGCTGCGCGGCGCATTCGCCCGGCGGATCCGCCGAGGCTCAACCCAATCGGCGCGGACCGGTGTCGAAACGGCTGGGCTGCGGGCCGATCCGGGCGCGTGCGTACAGGATCTCCGCCGATGTCGGCGAGGCCAGCACCGGATCGAAGGACAGTTCCCGCATCTCCGGCAGGTCGTCGAACAGCGCCGAAATGCGCTGGGCCAGTTCGGCGAGGGCCGCTTTGTCCACCCGGGGACTCGCCGGCGTACCCGACAGCAACGGTGCGGCTCGCGGCGCGTCGATCAGGGCCGTCGCCTCGTCGGCGGTCAAGGGCAGCGCCCGATAGGCGCGGTCGCCGAGCAACTCGATGATCAGCCCGGACAGGCCGAATTCGATCACCGAGCCGAACGACGGGTCGTCCTGGACGCGCAGGATGCAGCCGACACCCTTGATGGCCATCTTCTGGATGTGCAGTAACGGATCACCGCACAACTCCGCCAAGTCCGCGTATCCCTGCCGCACCGCTTCAGGGCGCCACAGATCGAGCCGAACGCCGGTGAGATCCGGTCTACGCCGCCACAATTCGCCGGTCGCCTTGGCCGCTACCGGATAGCCGAGTTCTTCCGCGGCGGCGACCGCTTCCTCGGCGTTGCGTACCTCGCGGAACTCGACCACCGAGATGCCGTAGCAGGCAAGCAGTTCCACCGTTTCCAGATCGGTGAGCCACCGACCGCCCGAATCGGCCATCCAATCGGCCACCAATTGACGTGCGCGGTCGGTGTCGATGTCCTCCGGCCGCA
Source organism: Nocardia sp. NPDC004718 (assembly GCF_053601535.1). Taxonomy (NCBI): domain Bacteria; kingdom Bacillati; phylum Actinomycetota; class Actinomycetes; order Mycobacteriales; family Nocardiaceae; genus Nocardia; species Nocardia sp. NPDC004718. Next base: position 125,637 of record NZ_JBSGCA010000012.1, on the reverse strand, counting down.
CCACCGGTGAGACCGGCCTGGTTCGCCATTCGGCGTATCGCCGCACCCGGGCCAGCGCTCGTGCCGCGCGTTCCGGATCCGGATACGACGGGATCGAGCCGTGCGCCGCGGTGGCGCCGGGACCGCGCACCGCGAGCAGGTTCGGGATTCCTTGCTCGGCGACGAACGTGGTGAGAATCGGCTTCTTCGCCTCGGGCACCGCTGCCGCCGCCGCTCGGATCGCGTCGGCGAAACCGGCGGTCGGCAGCGGCACCGGAGGTGCGAATACGACGATCAGGGCGTCCGTCTCGTCCGAGCGCAACGCCGCGACCAGGGCGTCCAGATATGCGCCCGGTGTCGCCTGCGGGCCGAGGTCGACCCGCTCGCCGACCTCGAGGCCCTCCCCCTGCGCCGCGTCGACGGCCAGCCAGTTGAGCGCCGCGCTGTTGCCGACGACCGCCAGCCGCGAGCCGCGCGGCAACGGCTGATAGCCCAGCAGAGCGGCGCAGTCGAACAGTTCGGAGATCGAGTCGACCTGGACGATTCCGGCTTGCGCGAACAGATCCCGCACGATCGACCGGTCCATGTCCCCCGCGGGCTGAGCGACCGAGCGGCCGCTGCTCACCGCGACGATCGGCTTGGTCCGGGCCACCCGGCGCGCGATCCGGGAGAACTTGCGCGGATTACCGAAGCTTTCCAGGTACAGCAGCACCACATCGGTGTCCGAGTCGCTGTCCCAGTACTGCAGCAGGTCGTTGCCGGAGACGTCGGCACGGTTACCGGCCGACACGAACGTCGACAAACCGAGATTGCGGGCGGCCGCCTCCCCGAGGATGGCCGCGCCCAAGGGCCCGGACTGGCAGAAGAAACCGATACGTCCGCGACCGGGCAACACCGGGGCGAGGGTCGCGTTCATGGCGACCGCCGGATCGGTGTTCGCGATGCCGAGCGCGCTCGGCCCGACCACGCGCATGCCGTGCCCACGAGCGGCCGCCACGAGTTCGCGTTCGGCCGCCGACCTCCCGGCGCCGGTCTCACCGAAGCCCGCGGTCAGCACGACGAGACCTTTGACCCCTTTGGCCATGCAGTCGTCGAGCACCGAGCCGATCGCCGCGGGCGGCACCGCGACCACGGCGAGATCGACCTCGTCGGGAATCTCCCGAACCGTCGCGTACGCCCGCACCCCGCGCACCGACTTGCGGTTCGGGTTCACCGGGAACACCGGCCCCTGGAACAGACCCGACAGCAGATTCGCCAGCACCGCCCCGCCGACCCGCCCGGTCGCGGGGGTGGCGCCGATCACCGCCACCGATCGCGGCGTGAGCAGATTGCCCACGCTGCGCGCCTCCGATGCGCGTTCGCGCGAATCACGCACCGACAGCAGCGCTTCGGTGGGGTCGATGGCGAACTCGAGATGCAGGACCGACCCGTCCCGGCTGCGCTCGACCTGGTAACCCGCGTCGCGGAAGACCGTCACCATGACGGTGTTCTCCGCGAGCACCTCGGCGACAAAGGTCTCGATCTTGTTCTCGGCGGCGGCGCCGGCCAGATGCTCCAGCAGGATCGAGCCGAGCCCGCGCCCTTGATGGCCGTCGGCGACCACGAACGCGACCTCCGCCGCCCGCGGCCCGTCCCGCTCCAGCAGTTCGTAGCGGCCCACCGCGACGATCGCCTCGCCGAGTTCCAGCACCAGGCCGACCCGGTCGTGATAGTCGACATGCGTGGTGCGATACAGGTCCTTCGGCGAGATCCTGGGATACGGGCCGAAATACCGCAGATACCTGGTGCGGTCCGACAGCGCGCCGTGGAACTCCTGCAGCCGCTCGGCGTCGTCGGGAGTGATCGGGCGCAGTCGTACGACGCCACCGTCGGAGGCGAGCACGTCGGCGAACCAGTGCTGCGGCGGCGGGGGCGGGATGGCGGGAGTGTCCGCGGTGTCGGGAAAGTCAGTCACGAGGATCCTCCGGGTCCAGACCCAGCAACCCGAAAGTCGCTCGGCGGGTGGCCAGCACGGCCATGTCGACGGCACGTTGGGCGCGATCGACCCGTACGTCACCGGTCTCACCGGTGCCGCCGGGGCCGTCCCATGGACGGTAGGCGACGTCACCGCCGTCGCCCATGGTGCGCGGCGGGTCCACCCGCGGCACCGCCGCGCCGATCAGGTCGATCCAGTCCTGCGGGATCGCCGTCGCGGGATCGATGGTGCGATCCAACGCGGTGGCCAGCAAGTGGGTCCAGGCCCGCGGCACCACCCGGACCAACCCGTATCCGCCACCGCCGACGGCCAGCCAGCGTCCTTCGGCATAGCGGTCGGCGAGTTCGCGCATGGCGCGGAAGGCCGCACGCTGTCCGTCGACGGTGAGTTCCAGGTCGGCCAGCGGATCTTCCCGATGGCTGTCCACCCCGCACTGGCTGACCACGATCTGCGGACGGAATGCCTCCACCGCGCCCGGGACAACGGCATGAAACCCTCGCAGCCACTGAGCGTCCCGGGTGCCCGGCAGCAATGGCAGGTTGATCGACGTGCCCTCCGCCGCGCCCACGCCGATCTCCTCCGGCCAACCGGTGTTGGGCCACAGGGTGGCCGGATGCTGGTGCAGCGAGATGGTCAGTACCCGGGGGTCGGCGTAGAAGGCCCGTTGCACGCCGTCGCCGTGGTGCACATCCACGTCGATGTAGGCGATCCGGTCGAAACCGTGGTCCAGCAGCCAGGAAATGGCCACCGCCGCGTCGTTGTACACGCAGAACCCCGCCGCCGAATCGGCCATCGCGTGGTGCATGCCGCCGCCGATGCTCACCGCCCGCTTGGTGCGGCCCTCCGCGATCTCCCTGGCCGCGGCCAGCGTGCCGCCGACGATCGTGGACGCCGCCTGGTGCATGCGCGGAAAAACCGGATTGTCCGGGGAACCGAGACCGAAGGGTGGAGCGGCAGGCGAACCCACCGGCGGCACGGCGCGTTCGACCGCGTCCAGGTAGTCGGGCGTGTGGACGCGCAGCAGATCGGGGCGTTCCGCGGCGGCGGGCTCGAGCACTTCGACGCCATCGAGCAAGCCGAGACTCTCCGCCAGCGCCATGGTGAACTTCAGGCGCGCGGGCTGCATCGGGTGCCCCGGAGTCCAGCGGTAATCCAGGAACCGCTCGGTCCAGACGACGGTTGCGGGGCGGCTCGTTCCGGGCGAAATCGGCGCCCGAGGTTCGCCGCGCGGTGCAGTGGCCATGATCGCAACGCTAGCGGGAAGCAAGGAACCCCGCGAAACGTTCCTATGCAGTACAAATACAAGAAAGTATGCTCACGGCCGCCTGCCGTGCGCCGATCACGTTCCCGCGATGCGGCCGGAGATGTCGTGCGCAGCGTGGAGCGACACGATCCGGCACACGGGGGTGCCGTCGTGCGTGGGTAGAATTCGTGCCGACGAAGGGGTAACAGGTGAAGGATCTGGTCGACACCACGGAGATGTATCTCCGTACCATCTACGACCTCGAGGAGGAGGGCGTGGTGCCCCTGCGCGCCCGGATCGCCGAGCGCCTCGAACAGAGTGGTCCCACCGTGAGCCAGACCGTCGCGCGCATGGAACGTGACGGTTTGCTGCTGGTCGCCGGCGACCGTCATCTGGAACTGACCGAGAAGGGGCGCAGCATGGCCGTCGCGGTCATGCGCAAGCACCGGCTGGCCGAACGGCTGCTGGTCGACATCATCGGCTTGGACTGGCAGAACGTGCACGCGGAGGCCTGTCGCTGGGAGCACGTGATGAGCGAGGACGTCGAGCGCCGTTTGGTCGAGGTGCTCAACCACCCCACCACCTCCCCGTACGGCAACCCCATTCCCGGCCTGGACGAACTGGGCATCATTCCGCCTGTCGCCGCCGACGAGACGCTGCTGCGCCTGTCGGATCTGCCGAACGGCCAGCAGCACGCCGTCGTCGTGCGCAGGCTCGCCGAGCACATCCAGACCGACCCCGAAGTCATCGGCCGGCTGCGGGAGGCGGGCGTGGTGCCCGACGCCCGCGTCACGGTGGAGACGAGGCAGGGTTCGGTGATCATCACCGTGCCCGGCCACGACGGCTTCGAACTGCCCGACGAGATGGCGCACGCCGTCCAGGTGAAGCTGGCCTGACACGTGAGACTTCTCGTCACTGGTGGCGCGGGCTACGTCGGCGGCGTCTGCGCCCAAGTTCTGTTGGAAGCCGGCCACGAGGTGATCGTGGTCGACGATCTGTCCACCGGCAATCCCGAGGGCGTGCCCTCCGCCGCCCGGTTCGTCCAGGGTGACGTGGCGGTCGCCGCGCCGGAACTGCTGGCCGCCGAACCCTTCGACGCTGTTCTGCATTTCGCGGCGCAGTCGCTGGTCGGCGAGTCGGTGCAGCAGCCGGAGAAGTACTGGCACGGCAACGTCGTGAAGACGTTCGAGCTGCTGGAGGCGATGCGGCGCACGGGAACGCCGCGGCTGGTCTTCTCCTCCACCGCCGCGGTCTACGGGGAACCGGAGCAGGTGCCGATCACCGAGGATGCCCCGACCCGCCCGACCAATCCGTACGGCGCGTCGAAGCTGGCCATCGACCATGCCATCACCTCCTACGCGATCGCGCACGGGCTGGCGGCGACCAGCCTGCGGTACTTCAACGTCGCAGGCGCCTATGGCGGACTGGGCGAGAACCGAGTGGTGGAAACTCATCTCATCCCGCTGGTCCTGCAAGTCGCGGCCGGGCACCGCAAGGCGATCTCGGTCTTCGGCACCGATTGGCCCACCCCCGACGGGACCGCGGTCCGCGACTACATCCACATTCGCGACCTCGCTCAGGCCCATCTGCTGGCCTTGACGACCGCCGAGCCGGGCACCCACCGGATCTACAACCTCGGCAGTGGCACCGGATTCTCCGTTCGCGAGGTGATCTCGGCCTGCGAGCGCGTCACCGGTCTGCCGATCGCCGCGCAGGACGCGCCCCGCCGTCCCGGCGACCCGGCGACGCTCATCGCGTCCAGTGAACGCGCCATCACCGAGCTGGGCTGGCGTCCCGAGCACAACGATCTCGACGAAATCGTCACCGACGCTTGGGCTTTCCTCCGATCGCTCGGCGCCCGCGCGCACAGCGCGAAATAGCCGTCCCATTACCGCCCTGGAACCACGACGCAGACCATCGGTTCTCACGGCGTCGGCTCCTCGAGGTCGACACCGAGACCAGCGGCGGTCCGGTAGCCGCTGCGCGCGAGGCGACGCAACTGTTCCGGGCGCATGCCCAGGCGCAGCGAGGTGTCGAGCAGCATCGCCATCGGATGCCCCGGATCCGCCTCCAGCGCGGCTTCCAGCGCGATGCCCGCCAGTGGTCCGTCACCGCGGACGTAGGCGCTGTAGCCGAGCAGTGCGGCGGCCTCGGCACGATCCGCGCCGGTCAGCGCGCGGGTCAGCGCGGTCCACACCGCCTCCGCCGCGTCGGCGTGGTCGCCAACGGCCAGTGCGAACATCGTGTCCCGCACCGCCCGATCGCGCAGGGCCGCGGTGATCTTCGCGAGTTCGGGCGCCATCAGCGCCGCGCCCGAGGCGGTGTTGGCGATCTGCCACAGCACATAGTCCAGCGCTTGCCTGCTGTATCCGATCGGATCGCCGCGACGCGCGGCCCGTGCGTAGCGTTCGCCCGCGCGCGCGACCGCATCCGGCAGGTGCGCCGCCACCTCGGCACCTGCGAGCGGATCGGGCGCGACCAGACCGGTGAGTTCGGAACGCGAACCGCGGATCGGCCTGCCTTCCAGCACGTGGGTCAGCGTCACCAGAGAGGCCGCCGGATCACGGAGCACTCCGCGCCGCCGCGGTCCCGTCAAGGTCCACCACTGCTGCCCGGCGGCGATCGCACGCACCGCCCATACTCCGGCCAGCGAGATATCACACGCTGCCAGCCGCCTGCCGAGCGAGCCGACCAGCGCGTCGAATCGTCCGGCCGCGCATCTCGACCGGTCGGCGTCGGGCTCCACGGCGCGTTCGTCGACGACGACGGCCATGACCTCGGCCGCCTGGTCGTGCGCGCAGATTCGCGCGACCGCGGCCGCCAGCGTCGCACCCCGCACGCGGCGGCCGCCGGGCGAATCCAGATCGAAGCGCACCACCGCGTCGACCGTCGCACCGCCGGCCGTCCCGTGCCGCAGGACGAGCACGACCACCGACCGTTCCGGGGTGAATCCGAGCATCGCGGGCACCGCGGCGATCAACTCCGCCGGATCATTCACGCACACAACATGTTCCGGAGCACCGTGGAACTGCGGAGGATCTTCGCCGCATCGAACGTGCCGAGGTCGGCCACCGGGAGTCCACGCGCCTGTTCCGTCCTCCGCCGCGCGCGAATGCGAGTGCGGGGCGGCGATCGCTGCGGGAACGGCGCGTGGCGCGGTGTCGGAGCGACCGCCGCACCTCGATGGATGGTTGCGGCCGGAATCCGGCCGCGATTCGTCGTCCATGCCTGCATGTCCGGCATCGACCGGTTCGGGGGCTCGAAACGGGTTCGCGGAAGTGGTCATGCTTCGACCATGCGACTCGGTGGCCTCCGGTCTTCGACGCCGACCTGGCGATTCCGCCGCCCTGGGGAATCCGCTTCGCGCTGTGCACGACTCGACCGACCCGACAGCGGTATCGCGATTCGTGTCGGAGGCGCCTGCTACCGTGCCGCCCGCGCTACCTTTCGCGCACCTTGCGCACCGCCGTGGCGAACAGCGCATCCAGCGCGGGGGTATCCGGTTCGCCCTCGGCGAACGACATGTAGGTCACCGAGATTCGCACGTCCCCCGCCTGCGCGACGTGCGTGCGCATGGTTTGGGTCAGCCGGGCGCCTCCCGACTCCGGCCGCACTGTCCTGCGCAGCGAGAGGGTGTCGTCGGCGTCGATCGGCGGCGGCGAGTCCAACTCGGACGTCACGGTGGTAGCGGCGCCCGCTCGGTTGACCCGCACCGATCCGCACTGCTCCAGCCGGGCGCGCAGGGCGGCCAGCGGCTCGCCGCTGCGGGTCAATTCGACGGTCAGCGTGGCGCGGGTCGCGTCGTCCGTGCCGACCGCCATCACGGTGCGATCGGGCCCGAAGTCCTGGTTCGGCGGGACGCACCGGCTGGGCTGGACGTTCGCACCGCGGCCCATGCCGTCCAGGTCGCCCGCCGCTCGAGCCACGGCGTCCTGGGGCAGCACCACCGCCGCGTACGGCGGTGGGAACTGGTTCGGATCCGGTAGCAGTGTCGGCAATTCCGCGCTGACGTGCCGGGTCACCGCGGTCGGCGCCGACGAGACCGGTCGCCCCGCTACCGTCGACCCGCATCCTGCGAGCAGCACCGCGCAGACGACGGGGGCAACCCGGCCCAGCCGCACGCGCCTCGAATCCGCCACGGTCACATCCCCACTGTGCCAAACTCCTCGTGTCCGGTCGGCGATGCCACGCCGCCGGGCCGGGAATGCGCGGCCCACCGATGCTGTTGGCTCGAAGTACGGGTCGGTGTCCGGCCGTGCGCGGCGACCGCCACGGCATGGGGGACAATGGACAGTGGTCCCCGGTTCGGACGACTGCTCGTCTCGTACCACCGGGAGTGGCGAACGATCGGGCAGGCAATCACACTGGCGCGTGAGGCACGCGTCCGGGCCGCAGGAGCCGCGCAGGAAGGAGTACGCGATGGACTACGAGTCGCGAATGTACGAACTGGAGTTCCCCGCTCCGCAGCTGTCGTCCGCCGACGGCGCGGGCCCGGTCCTGGTGCACGGACTGGAAGGCTTCACCGACGCCGGGCACGCGGTGCGGTTGGCGACCACGCACCTGCGCGAAAGCCTCGAAAGCGAACTGGTCGCCTCGTTCGACGTGGACGAGCTGCTGGACTACCGGTCGCGGCGCCCGCTCATGACGTTCAAGACCGATCATTTCTCCGATTACGCCGAGCCGGAACTCAACCTCTGGGCATTGCGCGACACCGCGGGGACCCCGTTCCTTTTGCTCGCGGGTCTGGAACCGGACCTACGCTGGGAGAAGTTCACCACCGCGGTGCGGCTGCTTGCCGACCAGCTGGGCGTGCGGCGCAGCATCGGCCTGAGCGCCATCCCGATGGCGATTCCGCACACTCGCCCGCTGGGCGTGACCGCGCACTCCTCCAACCGCGACCTGATCTCCGAGCACCAGCGGTGGCCGGGCGAGCTGCAGGTTCCTGGCAGCGCGTCGTCGCTGCTGGAATTCCGCATGGCGCAGCACGGTCACGAGTCGGTCGGCTTCTCGGTGCACGTGCCGCACTACCTGGCACAGACCGCATACCCGGAGGCCGCGCAGACGCTGCTGGAGAACGTCGCCGACAACGCGGGCCTGGAGTTCCCGCTGGCCGCGCTCGGCGAGGCCGCCGCCCGGGTACGCGAACAGGTCAACGAGCACATCGCGGGCAATGCCGAGGTGGAGACCGTCGTGCACGCGCTGGAGCGGCAGTACGACAGCTTCGTCACCGCGCAGGAACGCCAGTCGAGCCTGCTGGTCGGTGACGGCGAGTTGCCGAGCGGCGAGGAGCTGGGCGCCGAATTCGAGCGATTTCTCGCCGAGCAAGGCCGTTACACCAGCGACGACGAGGGCGAACAGGACTGATCCGCCCGGCCGCTTGGTCCCGATCGCCCCTGCAAACATGCTCACGGGCGAGGCCGTAGGGTTGTCGGAGTGGATCTGACCGAACTGCTCGACATCCCGGGGACCGACGCCGACGCGCTCTACGAGTCGTTCGGCATCTGGGCCGCCGAGCAGGGCACCCCGCTCTACCCCGCGCAGGACGAGGCGCTGCTCGAGCTGGCATCCGGATCCAACGTCATCCTCGCCACCCCAACCGGTTCCGGAAAGTCACTCGTCGCGGTCGGCGCACATCTGTTCGCCCTCACCCAGGGCCTGCGCACGTACTACACCGCTCCGATCAAGGCGCTGGTGAGCGAGAAATTCTTCGCCCTCTGCGAGGTATTCGGCGCCGAACGCGTCGGCATGGTCACCGGCGACGCCGCGGTGAATCCGGACGCGCCGATCATCTGCGCGACCGCGGAGATCCTGGCCAATCTGGCGCTGCGCGAAGGCGCGGACGCCGCGGTCGGCCAAGTGGTGATGGACGAATTCCACTTCTACGCCGACCCCGATCGGGGGTGGGCCTGGCAGGTCCCGCTGCTGGAACTTCCCCGCGCCCAGTTCCTGCTCATGTCGGCCACCCTCGGGGAGGTCGATTTTTTCGCCCGTGACCTGGAGCGCCGGACCGGCCGCTCCACCGCGATCGTCGCGGGCACCGAGCGCCCCGTGCCGCTGAGCTTCTCCTATGCCCGCACCCCGATCACCGAGACGCTCGAAGAGCTGGTCACCACCCACCAGGCTCCGGTGTACGTCGTGCACTTCACGCAGGCCGCCGCGCTCGAACGCGCGCAGGCGCTGACGAGTGTGAATTTCGCGACGCGCGCCGAGAAGGACGCGATCGCCGACGCGCTCGGCGAATTCCGGTTCGCCGCCGGATTCGGCAAGACGCTGTCGCGGCTGATCCGGCACGGCATCGGCGTACATCACGCGGGAATGCTGCCGAAGTACCGGCGACTGGTGGAGCGTCTGGCCCAGGACGGCCTGCTGAAAGTGGTCTGCGGCACCGACACCCTCGGCGTCGGCATCAACGTGCCCATCCGCACGGTGCTGCTCACCGGGCTGACCAAATTCGACGGCGTGCGCACACGCAGGCTCAAGGCGCGGGAGTTCCACCAGATCGCGGGCCGCGCGGGCCGGGCCGGTTACGACACCATGGGCACCGTCGTCGTGCAGGCTCCGGAGCACGAGGTGGAGAACACTCGGCTGCTGGCCAAGGCGGGCGACGATCCCAAAAAGCAGCGCAAGGTGCAGCGGCGCAAACCGCCGGAAGGCTTCGTCTCCTGGAGTGAGGAGACCTTCGACCGCTTGGTCGCCGCGCAGCCGGAGCCGATGGTGTCGCGTTTCACGGTCACCAACGCCATGCTGCTGAATGTGATCGCCAGGCCGGGCAACTGCTTCACCGCCATGCGCCATCTGCTCGAAGACAACCACGAGCCGCGGCCCGCCCAGCGCAGGCACATTCTGCGCGCCATCCGGCTGTACCGGGCGCTGCGCGACGCCGGGGTGGTGCAGCAACTGCCCGAACCCGACGCGCAGGGCCGCCGCGCCCGACTGACCGTCGACCTGCAGCGTGACTTCGCCCTCGACCAGCCGCTGTCGCCGTTCGCGCTGGCCGCGCTGGAGTTGCTGGACAAACAGTCCCCGAGTTATACCCTCGACGTGGTGTCGCTCATCGAATCCACGTTGGAGGATCCGCGCCAGCTGCTGATGGCCCAGCAGCACAAGGCGCGCGGCGAGGCCATCGCGGAGATGAAGGCCGACGGCATCGACTACGACGAGCGGATGGAACTGCTCGAAGAGGTGACCTGGCCCAAGCCGCTGGCCGAACTGATCGAACCGGCCTTCGAGACCTACCGCGCCGGACATCCGTGGGTGTCGGAGTTCGCGCCCGCGCCGAAGTCGGTGGTGCGCGACATGATCGAGCGCGCCATGACCTTCGCCGAGCTGATCTCCTTCTACGAGCTGGCCCGATCCGAGGGCGTGGTGCTGCGCTACCTCGCCGACGCCTATCGCGCGCTGCGGCGCACCGTGCCGGAGTCGGCGCGCACCGAAGAACTCGACGACATCACCGAGTGGCTCGGAGAGCTTGTGCGCCAAGTCGATTCGAGCCTGCTCGACGAATGGGAGCAACTGACCAACCCGGGCGCGGAGACCGACGCCGACCAGATCGCGTTCGGCGCCGAAACCGTGCGCCCGATCTCCGCCAACGAACGCGCGTTCCGGGTGATGGTCCGCAACGCGATGTTCCGCCGGGTCGAACTGGCCGCGCTGCGGCGCTGGGACGAACTGGCGGCGCTCGGTCCCGGCCCGGACTGGGCCGAGGCACTCGCGGACTACTACGCGGAATACGAGCGCATCGGCACCGGACCCGACGCCAGGGGACCGCAACTGTTCCAAATGGAACGAAGACCCGGATTCTGGCATGTGCGGCAGGTGCTGGAGGACCCGGCGGGCGACCACGGCTGGTCGATCGACGCGGTGGTCGATCTGGCCGAGTCCGACGCCGCGGGCGAGGTCGTCTTCGACGACGTCACCGTGTCCGCCGGCTGAGCCCGCATCGCCTACCGGCCCCCTGTTCCCGCAGGTCAGCAGCTCCATCGCGGCCTGATGAGCGGGTTGCGCCACCATGGGGCGAATCCAGGTTTGGACGGATTCGTTGCTGGGTAGGGGCCGCTGATACTCTCTCCCCCGCTGCCGAAGCGAAAGATCAACTATGCCCGAATCGCCGTACCTTGTCATCCATCCCGAGCGTGTCCGCCAGAATTACCGCGCGCTCGACGCCGCCCTGTCCGCAGGCACGGGCGCCGCGACGAGGATCCGTTTCGCCGTGAAGGCGAGCCCGGTGCCGGAGATCGTGCGCCTGCTGGACGAGGAAGGCGCGGAATTCGACGTAGCCAGCATCGGCGAGATCGACCTCTGCCTCGGACTCGGTGTGGCGCCGGAGCGGCTGTGCTACGGCAACCCGATCAAGAAGGTCGCGCACATCGCCCGCGCCTACGCCCTCGGGGTGCGCCGCTTCGCCTTCGACACCGAGGACGATCTGCTGCGCATCGCCGAGCACGCGCCCGGCTCCGAGGTGGAGTGCCGCTTCCTCGCCTCGGCGCCGGAATCGCGCACCCCGTTCGGCACGAAGTTCGGCTGCAGCCCCGGCGAGGCGTTCCGGCTGCTGGTCCGGGCCAGAGATCTCGGGCTGGTCGTCGCCGGACCGTACTTCCACGTCGGCTCTCAGCAACTGGATCCCACCGCGTGGCGGATCGGCATCGAGCAGGCGGGCCGGATCGCCGAGGCATTGGCCGACAAGGACATCGCGGTCGGCTCGGTGAACATCGGCGGCGGGCTGCCTATCTCCTACGCCGACCCGGCGCCCGCGCTGGGCGAGATCGCCGCGGTGGTGAACCACGCGGCGGCCGAATTCCTTTCCGGGAATACCGGATTGGTCGTCGAACCGGGCCGCGCACTGGTCGGTTCGGCGGGCACGATTCACGCCGAGGTCGTCGGCGTCCGCACCGCGCCGGACGGCCGGCGCTGGGTGTATCTCGACATCGGCCGCTACAACGGCATGGCCGAGACCGAGAACGAGTACATCGCCTACCGGTTCGTCACCGATCGCGACGGCGACCCCGTCGACGAGGCGGTGGTGGCCGGTCCGACCTGCGACGGCGACGATGTACTGTATCAACGCACGCGAGTCCTCCTACCGACCACGTTGCGAGCCGGTGATCGCGTTCGAATCCTCGACACCGGCGCCTATACCGCGAGCTATTCGTCGGTGTCCTTCAATGGTTTTCCGCCCTTGACCGTTCATGTCTCGGGCGCTGAGCGAGAGTGAGTTTGCCCATGACGGCGGAATTCACCGGTTGGCATGTGCTGGCCGAGTTCGGTGGTGTCGACGCAGCACTCTGCGACGATCTCGAACGACTCGAATCGGCGTTGCGTGAGTCTCTGATCGCGGCGGGCGTCACCATCTGCGATGTCGTACACAAGAAGTTCGAACCGCAGGGGGTGACCGTCCTCGCGCTGTTGTCGGAGTCCCACGCCTCGATTCACACCTATCCGGAGTCCGGCGACATCTTCGTCGACGTCTTCACTTGCGGCAGCATCGGCGCGGGCGCGTCGAAGGCGGTCGAGCTACTGCGGGACGCGTTGGCGCCCAAGGATGTTCGGATGCAGGTCATCCGCAGGGGACACGGTAGCCAGCGGATCGAGGAGCCGGTGGGCGCGGGCCTGACCCGTATCTGGGACCTGCACGACGTGATCGTCGACACCCACACCCCGTTCCAGCACATGATCATCGCGCGGACCGAGCAGGGCATCAGCCTGTTCTCCGACGACGACCGCCAGTCCACCGAGTTCTCCCAGGTCACCTACCACGAGGCGATGATGGTCCCCGCCTTCGTGCTGGCCGAGAAGCTGGACAAGGTGCTGATCATCGGTTCCGGGGAAGGCGTCGCCAGCCAGATGTCGGTCGCCGCGGGCGCCACCCTCGTCGACCACGTCGACATCGACCAGCTCGAGGTCGAACTGTGCGCCGAGCACCTGCCCTACGGCTACACCAGAGATGAACTGGCCGCCGCGGTCGAGGGTGAAGGGCCGATCAAGGTCCATTACGCCGACGGCTGGGACTTCCTGGCCGAGGCCGAGCGGGCGGGCACCCGGTACGACGTCATCGTGATCGACCTGCCGGACGAGCGCGTCGAGGACGCGCAGCACAACCGCCTCTACGAGGCGGAGTTCCTGTCCCGATGTCGTGCGCTGCTCGCGCCCGGCGGTGTGCTGTGCGCCCAGGCGGGCTGCGCGACGATGTGGCGCAACGAGACCCTGAAGCGGTCCTGGCAGCGTTTCCACGAGCAGTTCGGTACCGTGGTGCACTACGGCAGCGACGAACACGAGTGGTCGTTCCTGTTCGGCCTGGTCGAGGAGATCGACGACCCGGTCGGCGGGATGACCGATCGCCTGGCGCTGCTGCCCTACAAGCCCGAGACCATCGACGCCAGGGCGCTGGAGCGCGGCGCGATCGAACCGCACGCCCTGCGGGTCTAGGCGACGGCACCCGAATGCGCCGGTTCCGAATCCGGAACCGGCGCATTCGGCGTCTAGTGTCCGATCAGAGCCGCGCCGGGTCGACCGGCGGCTGGTCCCGGTTGGTTCAGGAGCGCTGCTGCGCGCGCCACTGCTCGACGTCGACTCCGCCGACGCCCCAGTTCGACAGCGCGACCTCGTCGATCACGACGTAGGTGCTCGCGGGCGATTTGCCGAGCACGTCCTGCAGCAGATCGGTGACACCCTTGATCAGCCGCGCCTTCTGTTCGCGGGTCACGCCTTCGTCGGTGACTTTGATGTTCACATAAGGCATTTCAGGCCGCCCTTCCAGAGATGAACCCGCCGTCGACGGGGAGGATGTGTCCGGTGGTGAAGGCCGCGTCGGCGAGATACAAGACCGCGGCCGTCGTTTCGGCGACTTCGCCGATGCGGTTCAACAGCGCGAGTCTGCCCGACGCAGGTTCGTCGCCGTCGCCGAACAGCGGTGTGCGAATGATGCCGGGAGCGACGGCGTTGACCCGGATACCCTCGGCGGCGACCTCAGCGGCGAGGCTGGTGGTCAACGCGTGTATGCCGCCCTTGCTCACCAAAGCCGCGGTGGCGGGCAACCCGGCGAGGGCGTGATCGATCAGCACGGTGCCGATGTTCACGATGCTGCCGCCCCTCGCTTGCGTCAGGAACTGCCGCACCACGGCCTGCGTGGTGAAGTAGGTGCCTTTGAGGTTGCCGTTCAGATAGACGTCCAGATCTTGCTCGGTCACCTCGACAAACGGCTTGGCTCCGAAAATGCCCGCGTTGTTGACCAGCACGTCCACGCCACCGAATCGCTCCACCGCGACGCGCACCAGGGTCGCTGCGGTCGTGGCGGCGCCGATATCGCCCGGTACCGTAGCCACACGCTCCGGCCCACCGAGTTCGGCGGCCACCCGGCTCAGCTTTTCCGCGTCGCGGCCGTTGAGCACCACGTTGTCGCCGCGTTCCAGGAACGCCCGTGCGATATCGCGACCGATTCCGCTCGAGGAACCGGTCACGATGACAGTCTTCACCATAGTGATCCTTTCTTCTATACGACCGGTCGTCTTGGAACGGGTAGCGAAAGACGCCGGACAGGTGCGCCCCCCTGGAATCAGGGCAGGAAGTAATCGCCCAGCAGGCGATCGAGGCACTTGTGCAGCGGCGCGAGGGTGCGCTCCATCTTCATCCTGATGACCGCCCCTTCCCAGGCTTCGAGCAGGAGATCGGCCAGTTCGACCGCCTCGATGTCGGCACGGATCGTGCCGAGGCGTTGCGCCTGCGCGAGTTGCTCGGCGACCCGATCGCGCCACGCGCGCCAGGCCGCCGACAGCGATTCCCGCAACAGCTCACTGCCTTCCAGCTCGCCCCCGAGATTCGCGATGAGGCACCCGCCGGTGAAATCCGCCGCGACGAAATCGTCCATCAGCCGTCCGAAGAACGCCCGCAAGCCGCTCACCGGGTCCGGAGCCGCGCCGAACGCCTCGGTCAGATTGCGCTGTACGCAGACCGAATGGTGCTCGATGATCGCGCGCCCGAAGCTCTCCTTGCTGTCGAAGTAGTTGTAGAACGAGCCCTTCGGCACCCCGACCTTGTCCAGGATCTGTTTGATCCCCGTGCCGTGGTAACCGTTGGCCAGAAGGCCTGCGGCGCCCTCTTCGACGAGAAGACGCCGGGTGTCCTCGCTGCGTCGCGGTCGTGCCATGCGTGAAATATACGACCGGTCGTCTTGGAATTGCAACAGCCGCACGTACGGCCTCACGCCGAGGGATCCGGCCACCCGGGTCCAGCCGAGTCCGAGAAGCTCGCGGGGTCCTGCCGCCACCGCGCGGACCGGACGGCGAAACGCGCGAGATGCTCGGCGGCGAACCGGTCCCGTTCCCAGTCCGCCGAGTCCGCCGCCACCGTCCAGACGTAGGTCCACACCGGAGCGTTCCGGCCCTCGATGCGCACTTGGCACAGGTCGTACTCGTCGTCCTCGAACGCGTCGAGAATCGTCCACTCCGTCGCGCTGAGACCAGTCAGCACGGCACCGCGGGCGCGCCCGTGCGCCGCGGCGACCAGTCCCGGATACAACCGCCGCGGCAGCGCGGCGGCGCGCCACCCGATCAGCTCGGCCGGTTCGAGCGACGGCACTCGCCCGAGCAGCGTCGTCAACACCTCGGGGAACTGCAGGGTGCCGTAGACGAACAACGCATGGTCCGATCCGGACAGGCGGCCGAGCCGCCCCTCTCCCAGTGCCGCCGACGCCAACTCGCCTCTCCTCTCACCGGTCTCCACTGTGCCCGGCCGGGGCGTTCGACGCAGCTACATCGGCCGCTGAGCACGGATGATGGCGGCCAGGTATTCGTAATCGTCGGCGCGGGCGCTGGACGTGCGAAAGACCAGGCCGATGGTGCGGCCGGGCGCGGGAGCGGAGAAGTGCGCCACGTCCAGCGTGCCGCGCGCGGTCTCCGCCGCGACCGCCATCTGCGGGATCAGCGTGACACCGAGCCCGCCCGCCACGCACTGGACCACGGTGGACAGGGACGCGGCCCTGGTGTCGCCGACGGCGGCGGGATGCACATCGGCCGAGCGGCACGCCTCCAAGGTCTGATCGCGCAGGCAGTGCCCCTCGTCCAACAGCAGCAGCGGCTGGGCGTCCAGCACCGACGCCGCCAGGTCGCCACGCCCGGCCAGTTCGTGGCCGCGCGGCGTGACCAGCACGAATTCCTCGGAGTACAGCGGAATCTCGACCAAGCCCGGCATCTCGGTGGGGACCGCGAGCAGCGCGACGTCCAGCACGCCGGTGCGCAGCCCGTCCAGCAGCCGGGCGGTCTGGTCCTCGATGATCTGCGGGCGCAGTTCGGGCAGCCGCTTGCGCAATTCCGGCAGCAACCCGGGCAGCACATAGGGGGCGACCGTCGGGATGATGCCCATCCGCAGCGTGCCGCCGAGCCCGTCACCGGTGGCCGACGCGACGAAACGGTCGGCGGCCTCCAGCGTCGCCATCGCCTTGGGCAGCAACCGCATCCCGGCGGCGGTCACCAGCACGCGCCGGGTGCTGCGTTCGATCAGCTGGAGCCCGAGCCCATGTTCCAGGGCGGCGAGCGCCTGCGATAGCGTGGGCTGACTCACACCGAGACGGGCAGCCGCGGTGCCGAAATGGCGGTATTCCGCGATCGCCACGAACGCACGCAGCTGTGACAGGGTGGGCTGATAAGTCTGATCAGTCACCCCTATCAGTGTAGTGCGACTGATCACCTTTACCTTTTACCGCCCCTTGGGCAAGATCGCCCATGAGCTTTTCACCCGCGGTGTGAGTGCTGGATCCGAGTCGGTGGCCGGCTTTCACGGCAACGGTTCGGCAATACCGCAGAACACAGTTGGCAATCAAATGACGAGGAGACGAGCATGGCCCTGCTGACCATCGGCGACCAATTCCCGGCATACAACCTCACCGCGGTCATCGGCGGTGACCTGTCGAAGGTCGACGCTCAGCAGCCCGACGACTACTTCACCCGGATCACCAGCGACGACCACGCGGGCAAGTGGCGGATCGTCTTCTTCTGGCCGAAGGACTTCACCTTCGTGTGCCCGACGGAGATCGCCGCGTTCGGCAAGCTCAACGACGAATTCGAGGACCGGGACGCCGTGGTGCTCGGTGCGTCGGTGGACAACGAGTTCGTGCACTTCCAGTGGCGCGCTCAGCACGAGGACCTCAAGACCCTCCCCTTCCCCATGCTCTCGGACCTCAAGCGGGAACTGGCCGCAGCCACCGGTGTGCTCAACGCCGACGGCGTCGCCGACCGCGCCACCTTCATCGTCGACCCGAACAACGAGGTCCAGTTCGTCTCCGTGACCGCGGGTTCGGTCGGACGCAACGTCGACGAGGTGCTGCGCGTGCTCGACGCCCTGCAGTCCGACGAGCTGTGCGCCTGCAACTGGAAGAAGGGCGACCCCACCATCGACGCGGGCGAACTCCTGTCCGCCAGCGTCTGAAAACCGCAGTCGCACCCGGACTTCCGTCCCAACCCCACACCATCGAGAACCGACCTGGTCCCGGACGGGATCGCTTCGAGTAGAGGAATCGCCGCATGAGCATTGAGAACCTGAAGAACTCCCTTCCCGAGTACGCCAAGGACCTCAAGCTCAATCTGTCATCCATCGCGCGCACCACGGTGCTGAACGAACAGCAGTTGTGGGGCACCCTGCTCGCGTCGGCGGCCGCCACCCGGTCGACGACCACGCTGCGCGAGATCGCCGAGGAAGCCGCCGACGTGCTGTCGGCGGAGGCGTACAACGCCGCGCTCGGCGCCGCCTCGATCATGGGCATGAACAACGTGTTCTACCGGGGCAAGGCGTTCCTCGGCGGTCGCTACGACGACTTGCGGGCCGGGCTGCGCATGCAGATCATCGGCACGCCTGGCGTCGACAAGGCCGACTTCGAGCTGTGGTCGTTCGCGGTCTCCTCGATCAACGGTTGCGCGCACTGCCTCGAGGCGCACGAGCACACGTTGCGCGAAGCGGGCGTATCCCGCGAGGTGATCTTCGAATCGCTGCGCGCCGCCGCCATCGTGGCCGGTGTCGGCCAGGCGGTGCAGTCGACCGAGGCCCTCACCGCGGCCGCGATCTGATCTCGCTGGGAAAGAGGCCCCTGTCCTGCGGTGGGGGCCTCTTTCGCGTTCCATTGTGGTCTGCGCTACAGCTCGCGCCCGCGGCATCCGAGTAGGCTCGGCGAGCATGAGCACACAGGTCGATGTGGTGCGAGTGTTCACCGACGCCGCCGGACGGTTCGGCAACGAGCTCGGTATCGCGCGGGCGGCCGACGTGGCCGCGGCCGATCGGCAGGCGCTGGCCGCCAAGGCCGGATACAGCGAGACCGTGGTCGTCGAGGAGCCGGTGGACAGCACCGCCGCGGTGCGGATCTACACCCCCACGATGGAACTTCCGTTCGCCGGGCACCCCTCGGTGGGGACGGCGTGGTGGTTCGCGTCGCAGGGCATTCCGGTGCGGACACTGGACGTCCCCGCGGGCCCGGTGGCCGTGGAGCTCACCGAGGGATTGACTTGGATCACCGCTCGCGGCGAGTGGGCGCCCGCGTTCACCTTCCATCAACTGGAGGACGCCGAGGAGCTGGCCACCTTGCGGCCGGAGGAGTTCCCCGGTGGTCCGCATTACTTGTGGGCATGGACCGACGAGCATCGCGCCGCCCTGCGATCGCGCATGTTCGCGCCGACCATGGGCATCGCCGAGGACGAGGCGACCGGAGCCGCGGCCGTGGCGTTGACGGCGCTGCTGCGCAAGGGACTGGTCATCACCCAGGGCAAAGGCTCGCAAATGTTCACCCGGTGGGACTCCGACGGCTGGGTGCATCTGGGCGGCCGAGTCGCCGCCGACCAGCCGGTGGAGATCTGACGCCGCTCAGGGCAGGGTCACGCCCACGATCGGGTTGCCGCTCGGTGCGTCCGAACCGCCGTCCGGTTCGACGCTCACCGCCAGCACTTCGCCGGACCGGAAACCGGTGACGAACGGCCGCTCGGCCGACGGCACGTCGCTCAGCAATCCCGCCGAGCGCGGTTGCCCGTCGGAACCGACCAGCCACACCTGATACACCCGGCCCAACGGCGGCGGAGCGACCCGATCGAAGACGACGACCGCGCGTCCGAGTTCGGGTGAGGCGTCGACGACGAGCAGCCCACCCCCGGCGAACGATCCGTTCACCGTCCGCATGTGCACCCGATCGGCGGCGGCCGGGTCCGAGTGGGAGCCGAGGAGCTGCGCGGTCACCACGCTGCCACCGATCACCAGGCACAAGACGGCTGCGAGCGGCGCCACCCAGCGCAGCGAGCGCCGCCACGATGCGATCCGCGTGCTCGACCGCTCGGCGCGCTCGTCGGGCAGCTCGGCCAGGATGCGGCGTTCCAGCTCCGGCGGCGGCGCGAGCTCACCGAGCACGGCCAGCCGCCCCATGACGTCACGCACCTGCCACACGGTGTCGGAGAACGCCTGGCGCACCTCCGGGTCCGCGGCCGCCAGACGGGCATCGATGTGCCTGCGTTCGATATCGGCGACCGCGTCCAGCGCACAGGGGTAGGCGAGGTCGATGAGGTCCGCCTCCGAGCGCGGCGAGGTGTCAACCATCGCTGCCTTCCCCGGACAAACACTGCTCCAATCGTTTCAGCCCGTCGCGGATGCGGGTCTTGATCGTGGGCAGCGGCACCGAGAGACGATCGGCGACCTCCCGGTAGGTCCACCCGCCGTAGTAGGCCAGCACGATCGCTTCGCGCTGCGTGGGTGTCAACCTCTCCAGGCAGCCCGCCACTTGTTGCTCCTCGATGCGCTGGGTGACCGATTCGGCGACGACATCGTGGGCGCGACCGAGCTGCTCGTGCGCGTAGACGAGGTCCCGGCTGGTGGCCGAACTCTCCGCGCGAACCCGGTCCACCGCCCGGCGATGGGCGAGCATCATGAGCCAGCCGACCGGACCGGCCAGCGTGGCATCGTAACGATCGGCCATCGACCAGACCTGGAGGTAGACCTCCTGGGTCACCTCCTCCGCGGCGGCATGACTGCGCAGGACTCGCACCGCGAGCCCGAACACCCGCGGACTGGTCAGCTGATAGAACTCGGTGAACGCGCCACGATCGCCCGCGCCGGCGGCGGCGAGCAGCGCCGCGAGCTCACGGCTCGCGCGGGTCGCCCCTGCTCGGTCGTAGCCGGTGGGCAGCGGGCACGCGAGCGCCGGGTCATCGGTTTCCTCGCGCGCACGCGCCGGACCGCCGGAGCGATGGGGTGAAGCAGAACCGTGTTCGTTGCTCATGGCCGAATCCCGTGCCTGCATGCACAGGGGTTCGGTATGCGCGGGAAACCGGATTGGTCACGGTCAACGAATGATCACGGCCACGAGCATGTAAGCGGTGCCCGCGTCCATCACCACATGCGGCACCGCCGCCCACGGTTTCGCGGGACCGGTGAGGGCGGCGACGCAGCCGCCGGAACGCACCAGCAGCCCCAGCGGCCCCGGCACGTGCGCCCGGGTCCAGCCGGTACAGGCGGTGAAGGTCACCAGAAGCGCGTCGAGCAGGAACAGGATGGCGAGAACGAGCGCCGGTCCGGTGGACGGACCGCCCACATGGCCGAAACCCGTATGGCCGGACATCGCGTAGAGCATCGCCGCGGCGGCGACGATGTGGTAGCCGAGCGGTACCAGCCGGTCGATCGGCAATGGCCGCCCCTGGGTGGCGTGCTCCACGGCGCGGATCGTCAGCAACCCGGCGAACACCACGGCCATCGCCATCAGCACGCCGCGCACCGCATGCGGGCTCGCGCCCGAGGGAAACACCAGCATGCCGAGCATCACCAGGCACATCACCAGGTGGGCCGCATCGGATTCGGAGTGCCCTGCCGAGGCGTCCGACGGTGGCCGTGTCTGCGCGACGGACCCGGTCGACGCCGTCGCGGCCGCCGCCACCCGCGACAGCACGATCCCCGCGGCGATCACGAACGCCGCCACCATCATCCACCGCAAGACGGCATACTCCTGCACGAACTGCGCCACACCCCACCACCTCTCAGCACGGCGACCACGGTCGTCGCCCTTCCATGCTCGCATCCCGGAGCGTTCGGGGTGTCATTTTCAAATCGCGCACCTCATGTATGACGCCGAGGGAAGCCATACCTCAGCGTTTCGATCGCATGCCCTCGTGGCCGAGCTCCGGCGCGCGCGTCGCACCGCGGATTCGGTAACCGCATGGGATGGTGCGGCCCTCGCCGGATGCGCCGCGGCGAAGCGCCGCGACGACGACGGCTCTACGCCGCCAACGGCTTCGCCACTGCGCGCCGTGCGGTGACTACCGCCCTGACCCGCACAGCGTCTTCATGAGCCTCTGACGTCAAGCATCGTTCAACGCGCGGGTGAATCCCTCGACGAGCTCGGCGACCTGGTCGTCGGTCATGACGAAGGCCGGGGAGACCTGCATTGCCCCTTGGCCCGCGGCGCGACCGGAGATGCCGTGCCTGCGCAACGTCTTGACCAGTCGCGGCCCTTCGGCGGGATCGGCGAGCTGGATGGCCGCGACGGCGCCGAATCCGCTGCGCACCTCGGCGACCCTGGGGTGTTCGGCGAGCACCGACAGCTGATCGTGCAGGCTGGATTCCAGGCGCAGAGCGGCCGCGAGCAGGTCTTCCCGCTCGACGATGTCGAGATTCGCCAACGCGGCGGCCGCCGCGCCCGCGTGGCCGCCGTAGGTGTAGCCGTGCCGCCACCAGACGCCGCCGGCGAAGAACGGCTCCGCCACGCGCGGGGCGGCGAATACCGCGCCCATCGGGAGATATCCGGAGGTCAGTCCCTTCGCGGTGGTCATCAGATCGGGTTCGAGCGCGAGCCGCGACGAGGCGAACCACGCTCCGCCGATGCGGCCGAAACCCGTGACCACTTCGTCGGCGACGAACAGGATGTCGTGGTCGCGGCAGATCCGGCGCACCTCGGCGAGGTAACCCGCCGGTGGCGGATACACGCCGCCCGCGCCGATGACGGGTTCGCAGAAGAACGCGGCGATCCGCTCGGCGCCGACCTCCTCGATGAGGGCGAGCAGTGCTTTCGCGTCGTCCCATGCCACGGTGCGCGCCGCGGGCATCAGCTCGCCGTAGCCTTCGCGGTTTCCCGGGAGGCCGCCGAGCGCGGTGCCGCCCACGTGCATGCCGTGATAGGCCATCCGCCGCCCGACCATGATCGTCTTGCCCGGCTGCCCTAGTTCGTGCCAGTAGCGGCGGGCGAGCTTGGTCGCGGTGTCGACGGAGTCGGAGCCGCCCGAGGTGAAGAAGATCTTGCTCCCGGGAACCGGCGCGAGCCCGGCGAGCCGCTCGGCGAGTTCCTGGGTGGCGGGCTCGGTGATGTCGCCGAAATTGGAGTAGTGCGCGATCGTGCGCAGCTGGGCGGCCACCGCGTCGGCGATCTCGGCGCGCCCGTGGCCCACGTTGGCGAACCACAGGCCCGCGGTGGCGTCCAGGTAGCGGTTGCCCGCCCGGTCGAAGACGTAGGCGCCCTCCCCGCGGGCGACCACGAACGCTCCGTCCCGCTCGACGGCGCCCATGTCGGCGAAGCCATGCCATAGCGCGTTCATGTCTTCCACCTTTACCGGTTCCCCGGCCACGGTCCATACCTCCGAACACCGCGGCCGCTCCGCGAACCGGACGCAAGCACCGCGCGCATCGGCGCTGAACAGCGCATATCCGGGCGGGACACCGCGCCGATCGCACCCCGCTGGCTTACTCGGCTACCGGACGCACCGCCTGGTGGAAAAATTCGCTGGCGGATTTCGCTAGGCTGGTCGATGCAATGACCAGGACAGCCGCCACCGATCTCCGCGACCTTCGCACCCGCCTGGCGAATCTCTCCCTTCGCGACGAACACCGGTTGCGGCGCAGGCTCGACAAAGCGCGCGGCGGCGACCTGGGCGAGGTGGAGACCGAGATCACAGCGGCCGAACTGCGCGTCGAAGCGCGGCGCGCCGCGGTGCCGGAGATCCGCTACCCCGAGCAGCTACCGGTCACCGCCCGTCGCGAGGACATCGCCGCGGCCATCGCCGCGCACCAGGTGGTCATCGTCGCGGGCGAGACCGGCTCCGGCAAGACCACCCAGATCCCGAAGATCTGCCTCGAACTCGGCCGCGGCATCCGTGGCACCATCGGGCACACCCAGCCCCGCAGGCTCGCCGCGCGCACCGTGGCCGAGCGCATCGCCGAGGAGCTGGGCACCGAACTCGGCGACGTGGTCGGCTACACGGTGCGGTTCACCGACCACGCCTCCGAAACCACTCTGGTCAAGTTGATGACCGACGGCATCCTGCTCGCGGAGATCCAGCGCGACCGGCTGCTGCGCCGCTACGACACGATCATCATCGACGAGGCGCACGAACGCAGTCTCAACATCGACTTCCTGCTCGGCTACCTCAAACAGCTGCTGCCCCGCAGGCCCGACCTCAAGGTGATCATCACCTCGGCGACCATTGATCCCGAGCTGTTCGCCCGGCATTTCGCGGATGAACAGGGCACGCCCGCACCTATCGTCGAGGTCTCCGGGCGCTCGTACCCGGTGGAGATCCGCTACCGGCCGCTCGCGCTGGAGCTGCCGAGCGCCGTCGAGGACGAAGACGACGAGGACACCCGCATCGTCGACCGGGACCCGGTGGACGCCATCGGTGACGCGGTGACCGAACTGTTCGCCGCGGGCGACGGCGACGTGCTGGTGTTCCTGTCCGGCGAACGCGAGATCCGCGACACCGCGGACGCGCTGCGCGATCTGAAGCTACCGCGCACCGAGATCCTTCCGCTGTACGCCCGGCTGTCCACCGCCGAGCAGCACCGCGTGTTCGCCCCGCACACCGGCCGCCGGGTGGTGCTCGCGACGAACGTCGCGGAGACCTCGCTCACGGTGCCGGGGATCCGGTACGTCGTCGACCCGGGCACCGCGCGGATCTCGCGCTATTCCATGCGCACCAAAGTGCAACGGCTGCCGATCGAACCAGTGTCCCAGGCATCGGCGCGGCAGCGATCCGGACGTTGCGGTCGCGTCGCCGACGGCATCTGCATCCGCCTGTATTCGGAAGACGACTTCGAATCCCGGCCCACCTTCACCGATCCGGAGATCCTGCGCACCAACCTCGCCGCGGTGATCCTGCAGATGACCGCGCTCGGACTCGGTGACATCGAGAACTTCCCGTTCGTGGAGGCGCCGGACCGCCGCGCCATCCGCGACGGCGTCGCCCTGCTCGAGGAGCTCGGCGCACTCGCGCGGCGCGACGGCGGGGCCGGAGCGAGTGGCGACGACGCCGCACTGTCGCTGACGCCGATCGGCCGGGAGATGGCCCAGCTCCCCGTCGATCCCCGGATGGCGCGGATGCTGGTGGAGGCGCAGCGCACCGGGTGTCTGGCCGACGTGCTGGTCATCGTCGCGGCGCTGTCGATCCAGGACGTCCGCGAGCGGCCCGCCGATCAGCAGCAGGCCGCCGACACCAAGCACGCGCGGTTCACCGTCGACGGCTCCGATTTCCTGGCCTACCTGCGATTGTGGGAATACCTCGGCGGACAGCGCAAGTCGTTGTCGTCCAATCAGTTCCGCCGTCTGTGCCGGGAGGAGTTCCTGCACTACCTGCGGATCCGGGAGTGGCAGGATCTCCACGGGCAGCTGCGCACGATCACCAGAGGCCTCGGCTGGTCGACCCGCGCGGAGCACGCGGAGGACGGCGCGAAACCGGACCGAACCGAAGCGGCGGCACCGGATCGCAAGTCCGGCAACGGGTCACGCAGGGGTCGCGGTGGCGACGGACGCGCGGGCTCCGAACGTGGCAGGTCCGCCACCGCGGCCATCGTGGACGACGGACTCCCCTGGGATGCCACAGCCATCCATCAGGCGCTGCTGGCGGGCATGCTGTCGCACATCGGCGTCCGCGAGGCCGAAACCCGGGAGTTCCTCGGCGCCCGCAACGCCAAGTTCATGATTTTCCCCGGTTCGTCGCTGGCCAAGAAGCCGCCCCGCTGGGTGATGGCCGCCGAACTGGTCGAGACCTCACGGCTGTGGGGCCGGATGGCCGCGAAGATCGAGCCCGAATGGGCCGAGCGACTGGCGGGCGACCTCGTCAAGCGCACCTACTCCGAACCACACTGGTCGGCCAAGCGAGGCGCGGCGCGCGCCTACGAACGCGTCACGTTGTACGGCATCCCGCTGGTCACCGGCAGGCCCGTGGATTACGGCCGCATCGACCCGGAGCTGTCACGCGAGTTGTTCATCCGCCATGCCCTGGTGCAGGGCGAGTGGCAGACTCGGCACGAGTTCTTCCACCGCAATCGCGCGCTGCTGGACGATGTCGCCGACCTGGAGCACCGCGCCCGCCGCCGCGACATCCTGGTCGACGACGAGGTGCTGTTCGAGTTCTACGACAAGCGCCTGCCCGCCGACATCGTCTCGGTGCGGCACTTCGACAGCTGGTGGCGCGCCGCACGCCGGGAGGACCCGGCGCAGCTGGACTTCTCCACCTCCACCGTGGTCAACGAGGGCGCGGCCGCGCTGGACCCGGCGGCGTTCCCCGACTCCTGGCGGCAGGGCGAACTCAGTTTCCCGCTCTCCTACCAGTTCGAACCGGGCAACGAGGACGACGGCGTCACCGTGCGGATACCGGTGGAACAGCTCGCCCACGTTCGCGCCGTCGGTTTCGACTGGCTGGTGCCGGGCATGCGCGACGAACTGGCCGCCGCCTTGATCAAGACGTTGCCGAAGACCTTGCGGCGCAGCGTTGTTCCCGCCCCCGATTTCGCGACCGCCGCCTTGTCGGCGCTCACCCCGCGTGCGGAGCCGCTGCGCGCCGGGCTGGCGCGCGAGCTGTCCCGGCTGGGTTCGGTGCCGATCGCCCCCACCGACTTCGACATCGCCGCGCTGCCCGACCACCTGCGCATGACCTTCGCGGCCGTCGGCGGCGACGGGGCCACGCTCGCGCGTGGCAAGAGCCTCGCCGCGCTGAAAACGCAGCTGGCCGAACAGGTCTCCGCCTCGGTCGCCCGGGCCACCGCGGGCGCCGAACGCCCTCCGGCCACGGTGTGGACCTCCGAATCGCTCGGCACCATCGCGCCGACGGTGCGGCGCGAGGTGGCGGGCCAGACCGTCACCGGATATCCCGCGCTCGTCGCCGAAGAGGACGGCGTGGCGCTCCGGGTTCTCAGCTCCCCCGCCGAGCAGGCCGCCGCCATGCGCCTCGGCACCAGAGCGTTGCTGCTGCACGCACTGCCGACGTCGGTCCGCTCGGCCACCGCGGGGCTGCCGCCCGCGGACCGCCTCGCCCTGAGTCAGAATCCGTACGGCTCGCTGGAGGCGCTGCTCGAGGACTGCCGCGCGGCCGCCGCCGACGAACTGCTCGCGGCCGCGGGCGGGCCGGTGCACGACCCGGCGGAATTCGACGCGCTCGTCGCCCGGATCCGGCCCGACTTCGCCGCTACCGTCGCTCGTTTCGTGCGCTTGGTCGTGCCGATCCTCGCCGGCGCACACCAGGTCTCCGCGGCGCTGGAGCGAACGAGCGAGCGCGACATCGCCGATGACGTCCGTCATCAGCTCGACAACCTCGTGTTCCGCGGCTTCGTCTCCGAGACGGGCGCGACGAGGCTGCGTGAGCTGCCCCGTTATCTCCAGGCCGCGGTGGCGCGACTGGAGGCGCTGCCCGGCTCCGCCGTTCGCGATCGGCAGGGCATGGCCGAACTCGATCGGGCGCTGGCCGCCTACGACCGCCTGGTCGCGTCGCTACCGGAGAACCGCAAGCATGCACCCGCGGTCACCGAGATCTGGTGGATGATCGAGGAATTCCGGGTCAGCCTGTTCGCGCAGAAGCTCGGCACCCCATTTCCGGTGTCGGCCAAGCGAATCGAGAAGGCGATCGCCGCTGTGCGACGCTGAGTCAGTCGGCGGCCGACAACGCTTCCGCACGCGCCCTGCGCATCTCCCTGATCTCGCGCTCGAAGTCGTCGGCCGAGGTGAACGATCGGTAGACCGAGGCGAAGCGCAGGTAGGCCACCTCGTCCAGATCCCGCAGCGGGCCGAGAATGGCCAAGCCCACCTCGTGACTGGGCACCTCGGGAGAACCCTTCGCCCGCACCGCGTCTTCCACCTGCTGGGCGAGCAAGTTCAGCGCGTCGTCGTCGACCTCACGGCCTTGGCAGGCCCGGCGCACGCCCCGGATGACCTTCTCACGGCTGAACGGCTCGGTGACGCCGCTACGCTTGACCACCGACAGAATGGCCGTCTCCACCGTGGTGAACCGCCGCCCACATTGCGGGCAGGCGCGACGGCGACGGATGGCCGCGCCTTCGTCGGCCTCGCGCGAATCCACCACCCGAGAGTCGGGGTGTCGGCAGTACGGGCAATGCATCCGAGAAATCCTTCGTCGATGCGCGTGCTCGCGTCCGGACCGGGCACCGATCGCGGCGATCGGTCCGGCGAGCCCGTGTACAGAGGTCTATACCCCGGCACCAGGTATTCCTCGTGCGACACGCGGAATACCTGCATAACACTTCGAGGATACCCGTCCGAGTTTCCGGTTTGTCGCACTCACCCCGGCGATCGGACGCTGCTCGGTCATCCGGAGATCTGCCAGTGCGCGGTCAGGTCCGCGAGCAGCTCCGGTAAGCGGGCGGCCAGGCGACCGCGCGCCAGCTTGTTCCAGAACGCCTCGCCGAGGACGGCGCCGGCCGAGACGGGATCGGTCTCCATATCGATGTGGCGGGGCACCAGGTCACCGGTGATGTAGTTCCATCGGGTGTCACGGTCGGCCCAGTTGAAGCCGGGCAACGGGACGCGCAGCGCGAGGCCGCGGCCTCCGACTTCGGCGCTCACCACCGTCGGGGCGAACACGCCTGGCGCGCGAACGCCCGGGACAGCGGGTTTACCCGCGATGGTGCTGACATAGGTGAGCACGCGGCCGATCGGCGCACGACCCGCCGACGTCTCATCCCACTGGTCGGCCACGACGTGGTTCTGCTCCCGATCGGTCATCCGGACCAGCGCGTCGATGTAGCCGTCCCGGGTGCCCGAGTCGATCGACCGCCAAGCGGCGTGGATGTCGTCGTCCAGCACACCGGCCGCGTACATCTCGTCGATTCCGCGCATGCCGAGCGCGACGTAGGCCTCGTGCATCGGCACCAGATCCGTGAAGATGTGCTTCTGCATGATCATCAGGCGTGTCTGGTACCAGGCGACGTCCGCCGCGGTCAGCCGAGAACCCTCGGTAGCGAGCAGCCGGATGTCCTCCGGCAGCGCAGCCGCCAGTTCCGGTGGAGTGGCGCGCAGGAGGTCGGCGCCCGTGTCGCCGAGTCGATGGATGCCGGGCAAATCCAGGAAGACGCCCGCATCGCTCATGTCGAAGAATCCGGAGGCGAACGATCCGCCCGCGATTCCGGCGAGTCCCGCCCAGAAGAACTCCGGGTGCTGGGTGGCCAGCCGCAGATAGTTGACGTACACCTGATTGAAAGTGCGTTCGTTCGGGCGCGGGCCCCGACCGGGATCCCAGGCCGCCAGGTCGATGTCGGCGTTGCGGGTGGCGACCACCAGCCAGTACTGGTGCAGCAGCGTCGCATATCTGCGCGGCGGCACTCCGTCGGCCCGTGCCTGCCGCAACGCCTCCGCCAGGTCGAATTCGCTCAGTGGGAGCAGCGGATCGAGTCCACCCGGCCCCGCACCGTCGCCATTGACGGACGGGAGATCGAGATACGCCGCGTAGGCGGGCTCCGCCCTGGCGATGGCTGCCGCGCCGAGCCCGAAGACCAGGCAGAGAGACAAGGCGGCAAGGCGGGTGAAGACGCGAACCGAGCGCCCTGCGGTAAGGAGTGTCATGTGCTGAGAAGTCCCGACATCGTTCGGGCGACGTCGCCCGGATCATGTTTTCAGCACGGTAACAACACGTTCTAGTTTTCGATCAACAATTCCGGCCGCCCAGGGTGGCCGATTTCCCTTGTGCTCAGCGCGAATTGCCGTCGATCGCCACGCTCGGGCCATCCACCACGGCCGGCACCGGCCGGCCGGACCCACCGCCCCACTCACCCGCGCGCACATGCGACAAAGCGATCAAGCCCACCACCGTCGAAGCGGTGAGCAGGGCGGCGACGGCGAGGGCGGCGAACCCGATCTGCGCCTGCTCGACCCGGCGCATGGGATGTTCGCCACGAGGACGACGCCGCGCGAAAGTGCTTACGCCGCGGTCATAAGCGAGCATGCCCGCACCGGGACGCGCGCCGGGTGGGCGCCGATCGACCGCGGATCGATGCGCGGGCGTCAGCGTGCGCGGGCGCGCACCGCCGCACAGCAGCCGCCGGGCAGTCTCGTACCCGAGATCATCCTGTGCCGGGGCCGGATCGGCGACGCGGCGCTCGGCTTCGGCCTCCGCCGCGGCGATCGAAGGGGTGACATGGCTGATCGCAGTGCTCATCGGACAAACCTCCGTAGTGGGTGCTCCGTTGCCGGTCGAGCCGTTCGAACACGCGTTCCGCGCTCATTCGCTCACATGTTCGAAGAACTGGTGTTCGATTTCTACCACGCCGCGACGACAAAGTCAGCAGGAACACCCGACATGCGTCGAACAGATGTTTGATCCAGCGGCGGTACCGGACTAGATTCGAAGGACCGAAGACACGACAGGCCGAGAAGACACATGCCGGGCGCGGACCGGCCTGGCACAGCAGGAAAGGGCGGTTGCGGTGAGGCAGACGGACGACACGGGTGACGAGACCGAGAGCGGCGCCGACGCGGCGGGTAGCGGGGCGGATCTCACCGTGCGTCAGCGCAAAGTGCTCGAGGTGATCCGCACCTCGGTGAGCGAGCGCGGCTACCCGCCGAGCATCCGGGAGATCGGTGACGCCGTCGGCCTCACGTCCACCTCGTCGGTCGCGCATCAGCTGCGCGCCCTGGAACGCAAGGGCTACCTGCGCCGGGACCCGAATCGCCCGCGTGCCGTGGACGTCAGGGGCCTGGACGAAGTGGTGCGGTCGGTGACCAGCTTGCCGGTCGCCGCGGTCGACGACGGTGAGATCACCGTCGACGTCGACCGTCCCGTCCCCACCTTCGTTCCGGTGCTCGGCCGCATCGCCGCCGGTGGCCCGATCCTGGCCGAGCAGGCCGTGGAGGACGTCTTCCCGCTGCCGCGCGAGCTGGTCGGCGACGGTTCGCTGTTCCTGCTGAAGGTCGTCGGTCAATCCATGATCGACGCGGCGATCTGCGACGGCGACTGGGTGGTCGTGCGGCAGCAGAACGTCGCCGAGAACGGCGACATCGTCGCGGCGATGATCGACGGTGAGGCCACGGTGAAGACCTTCAAGCGCACCGGCAAGGACGTGTGGCTGATGCCGCACAACCCGGTCTTCGAGCCGATCCCCGGCAACGATGCCCAGATCCTGGGCAAGGTCGTCACGGTCATCCGCAAGATCTGACGGCCCCGGCGCGACGATCCACCGGCCGGCGGGCCGCGTGCCCGTCGGCCGGTGAACGTCCGGTACTCACAGCTGATTGCCAGGATGCGCGCAGGAGATTCACCAGGACGCTTGCGAGACTCCTGCGGTGACAACGATGCCCGCCGAGGCCGCCCTGCCCGATGCGAATCCGATTGCCACCCGTCCCGGGCCGGGCGGATTACCGCCCGCGCGGCTATGGGAGCGCGCAGGGCTGGCGGCATTGCTGCTCGGGACCGCGGCCGCGTACTTGTGGCACATCACGGTCAACGGCATGGGCAACGGCTTCTACGCCGCGGCGGCCTGGTCGGGTGCGCGGGACTGGAAAGCGGTGCTGTTCGGTTCTCTCGACCCGGGCAACTTCATCACGGTGGACAAGCCGCCGGTGTCGCAATGGGTGATGGGTGTTTCGGGGCAGCTGTTCGGATTCGGCAGCGCGAGCATGCTGGTGCCGCAGGCGCTGATGGCTGTCGCCGCGGTGGCATTGATGTACGCGATGGTCGCCGGGGCGACGACCAGCCGGGCCGCCGGACTGCTCGCCGGAGCCACGCTGGCGGCAACGCCGGTGGTGGCGTTGATGTTCCGGTTCAACAATCCGGATGCCGTGATGGTGCTGCTGATGACCGCGGGCGCGTACTGCACGCTTCGGTCGGCGCGGCAGGCGAGCGCGCGCTGGCTGATGCTGGCGGGCGTCGCGCTCGGGTTCGCGTTCCTGGCGAAGATGCTCGAAGGTCTCATGGTGTTGCCCGCCTTGGCGCTCACCTATCTGATCGTCGCGCCTACCTCGGTGCGAAACCGGTTGCTGCACTTGTCGGCCGCCGCGGCGGCACTGGTCGTCTCGTCCGGCTGGTATGTGCTGCTGACGGCGCTGTGGCCCGCCACTGCGCGGCCGTACCTGGCAGGCTCGACGGACAACACGTTCATGGATCTGGTGCTCGGCTACAACGGGTTCGCTCGCTTCCTGGGACAGAACCACCACGGCGGCAACAGATTCGCGCTGCCTCCGGGGTACGAGATGCCTGCCTCCGCCGGGCACACCGGCGGCGGGTTCGGCGGCTTCAGCGGACCAGGCCCGGCTCGCCTGTTCACCGGTGAGATCGGTTTCGAGATCTCCTGGCTGCTTCCGGCCGCCCTGCTCGCCTTCGCACTGGTGCTCGTCTCCCGTCGGGGTGCGCCACGAACGGACCCGGTTCGTGCGGCCGCGCTGGCGTTCGGGCTGTGGCTGGTCGTCGACGGCGTCGCCTTCACCGTGATGCGCGGCGGCATGCACGCCTACTACACGTTGGCGATCGGTCCGGCCGTGGCCGGGATGTTCGCGGTCGGGGTGGCCGAGGCGTGGCGGCGCCGGTCGGAGGCGTTCGGTCGCATCGGCGCCGCCGCACTGGCGCTGACGTCGGGACTGTGGGCGTTCGTGCTACTGAACCGCAATCCCGGGTGGCTGCCGCCGCTGCGCTGGACGCTCGTGGCGATCTCGCTGGCGGTGGCGCTCGGACTGGTCGCCGCCGCGATCCCGGCCGGGGCGCGACGGGTGCGAGCCAGGGCCGTATCGGTGCTCGTCGCCGTGGGCGTGCTCGCCGGGATCGGCGGATCGACGGCATACGCCGCGGCCACTCTGCCCCAGGCGCACACGGGCGGCAGTCCTACCGTGGGCCCGGCACGGCCCACGACGGCGGATCCGTCGAACGACATGCGCCGCGAGGTGACCGCGTTCGTCGACGGGGAGGTCGAACCCCAACTCGCCACGCTGTTGCGCGACACCGCCACCCCCTGGTCGGCCGTCGTGGACCGGTCCTCGGTCGCCGCGTCGCTGGAACTCGCCACCCACACCTCGGTCGTCGCGATCGGCGGCTTCACTTCCGACGATCCGGTGCCCACCCTCGATGAGTTCCAGACCATGGTGCGCACCCATCAGGTGACGTACTACCTCGCGCAGGAGGTGCGGCTGCCCGATTCGTGGCGGGTGCGCGACCAGCCCGCCGGGGCCGGCCGGACCGACGCCCCGGACAACGGATGGTGGCGGCCGGCCGGGCACAAAGACATCGCCGACTGGGTGTCGGCGCACTACAGCGCGGTACACATCGGCAACGTCGCGGTCTACGACCTCACTGCCCCGGCCTGCGACAGTACACAACCCTCGCCGCCCGCGGCCTGCGCGAAATGACTGGCTACCCTCGCCGGCGCGGCCACCCACCGGTGGTGCTCGGCGGGGACGAGAGGTCAGCTGCCGACGCCGAGCGCGGTCAGGAACACCAGCACGACGGTCGTCACCGCGAAGACGCCGTGAGCCGCGACGACGGCAACGGGAAAGTGCCCTTCGGGCGGTTCGGCCGTTCCCGTGGCGGAGCGGCGTTCGACCGTTCCCGCGGCGGAACGCGCTCGATAGGCGGGAATCCAGCGCACCAACATCGTGAATCCGAGCAACGCGACCGGGATCAGCAGCACGAAGGCGATCCATGCCCACGCCGTGTTGTCGACGACGAGGTACACGATCCACACGATCAGTCCGGCCACGGCGAGCAGGAAGTGCCCGAACAACACCGGCGCGGGCAGCTGGGTCGAATTCGGCTGGCGCGTGCCGCCCTTGGCGATCCAGGTGCCGAGCAGGAAGAAACCGCCGCCCGCGGTGAGCAGCCAGAAGATCAATGCGGCGATGCCCATGGTGTGCCTCCTGACGTTGGGAAGGGATTCAGCGCTTGAAGCCGCTCGCCTGGGTGGCCTCGTCGGCGACACGTACGCCGTACCGGTAGGCGAGCTTGCCCCCGAGATACCCCGACATCGCCAATGCCACCAGGGCCGCCACCGACAACGCCAAGGGCCCGGCCGGAACCGCGCGTGTGGTGTCTGCGCCCCGCCGCCAGACGAATCCGACCGCGTAGGCGACGGTCACCAGCAGATTGAGGGCCAGGTGCAGCAAGCCGGTGCGGAAGGCGGGCGTACCGGTCGGAATCGCGAGCAGGTCGAGGAACCCGATCGTCGCGGCGGCCAAGGCGCCGAGCACGCCGATCGCGATCAGCCACAACGACCCCTTGACCAGGAACTCCGGATCGTCCACCACTCGGGATGCGAGGTCGAACACCAGACTGGCGACCCATGCGCCGATCGGGACGGTGACCAGGATCGGATGGAAAGGGTGCCCGTACGGGCCGGCCAGCGCGGCGCTCACCGGCCGCTTCGCCTGCCGCGGATCCACGGTCATGGCGCACCTCCATCGAGGTCGATCGCCTTCGCATCCGCCGACCGGCCGCGGGGCCGAAGCTCGGCCACGGTCCGCCGAGTCATTTCACTCCGCCCGCGCAGATGGCCGGCGGATTCCACTCTCTTGTCTACGGGAATATCGCATCGAATACGGTAGGCCACAAAGGGGATGTACCACCGTACGAAAATTGCACACCTCGTTCGGAAAAGCCGCACCCATCGCCTCGACGCAGAATTGTCGGACGCCTGCACAACTGCGGTTTTCCGGCTTGTGGGACGGCTACTACATCATCGGAAGCATCGGCATCGGCATGCCCGGGAACATGCTGTTCCACATGTCGCGAATCATCCCCATCATCTGATCCAACACTGTAGTTCACCTCCCTTCGGGTGTCCGGAACGCGGATCAGCCCGTCGGGCACGATGGCGGAGGACGCGCCGACACACCGGACGAATCATCCGGGAATAGTTCGGAGTTTCGCCGGACGACTATCGGTGAAATACACGTGTCGCTCCCCGAGATCGGGCTCGACAGCTATATACAGGATACGCGCACCTAGGTGAGCCAAACACGCCTCGCAGGTCTGCCGAATTCGCGAACCGTCGAGTTCGCCACGATTGACGGGGATCGAAACTTTCTCATCGGCAACCGCCGCGGCATATCGGCGCAGTAAGCAAGCAGCCCGCCGCCTCGGTGTCGGGCGTGGACGACCGGCAACTCACGTGCTCGTCAGCTGATCGCTGGGCTCCCTTGTGCGGCCAGTCGTCGGTTGGTGAGCTCCAATTGACGCACCGTGCCCACCTCCAGAGCACTCACCTGGGCGTCGTCCAAGCGCCCGCACAGCCGCCCCCAGTGCACCGCGACCCGCTCCCCGACCGCGACGTCCGGCAGCGCCGCGTACCCGTCCACCCGGATCGGCACCGACCGCGCCGTCTCCGCCGACAACGCGAGACGTTCGCCGTCCCAGCTCAGCGCGCGGCAGCGCAACACGACCTCGCCGCCGGCGCGGTCGAGCACCGTTCCCCAGCTGATCCGGCAGTTGTCGAGCACGTGCAGGGGATGTTCGTTGCCGTGTCCGAGCAGCCGCGACCAGGGGTACACACCGAAGACGTGGAAGCAGTGGTTGGCGGCCGCCTCCTCGGCCAGCCGTGGCGTCAGGTACGTCCAATACCCGCCCGCGACCGGGCCGAGCAGATCCAGCAGTTCGGCGGTGAACTCGCGGGCATCCAGTTCCGCGCCGACGCCGCCGCCCAGCCAGTAGGCCTCGACGAGCCTGCGGTCCAGCGGGTCCGCTATGCCGGTCATGCGCGCCATCACGCGCAGGTACGGCCACGCTCCGGTGAACCGGCGCGCCACCGCCCGCACCTGCTCGTCCGAGCCGTCGCGCAGGGCCGCGGCATCGGGCGGCCCGCAGTGGCCGAGCCGATTGGGCGCGTAGGCGTACCGGGCGAACATCTCCGCTCCGCTGCCCGCCATCAGCACGGCCCTCCGCCCGCCCGGCCGGGAGACCACCGCTGCTCGATCCGGCCGAATCGCCACACTCCGACGGCGACCGCCCAGGTGAGCAGGAACAGTCCGGCGATCACGAAGCCCATGGCCCCCAGATCCAGCCCGCCGACCCACGCGAGCGGTCCGTCGGCGATGCCGAATTCGTCGGCCAGCAAGGAGATCATCTCCTGCGCGCCGATCAGCAGCGCCACGGCCACCGACAGACCGGTGACGACGATGTTGTAGTAGACGGTACGCAGCGGTCCGGCGAACGCCCATCCGTAGGCGTAGTTCATGAACGCGCCGTCCAGCGCGTCGAACAGCGTCATGCCCGCCGAGAACAGCACGGGCAGCACGAGGATCGCGTACCACGGCAGGTCGGTCGCCGCCGCGCCGCCCGCGATCACCAGCAAGCTCACCTCGGTGACGGTGTCGAAGCCGAGGCCGAACAGCAGCCCGACGAGGTACATCTGCCACGGCGCGCGCACCGCCCGGGTCAGCGGCCCGGTCACCCGCTGCAACGCGCCGCGGTCGTGCAGCCGCTGCCGCAACGCGGCCTCGTCGTAGCTCCCACGGCGCATCGAACGGAACACCCGCCAGATGCCGATCAGCGAGACCAGGTTCAACGCCCCGATGGCGAGCAGGAAAGTGCCGGAGATGCCGGTGCCGAAGAGGCCGGTCCAGCGTTGCAACCCGGAGTGCTCGTCGCGCAGGTTGCCCGCCAGCGCCTTGACGCCGAATGCCAGCAGCGCGACGAGGGCGAACACGATGGTGGAGTGCCCGAGGGAGAACCAGAATCCGACCGAAAGCGGCTTGCGGCCGTCCGCGACCAGTTTGCGGGTGGTGTTGTCGATCGCGGCGATGTGATCGGCGTCGAACGCGTGCCGCATGCCGAGCGTGTAGGCGGTGACGCCGAGGCCGACGCCGAACACCGCACCGTCCACCACGTATCCACCGGGGACAACGAGCAGCAGCAGCGCCGACCACCCGAGGACGTGCAGGACGACCACGACCGACGCCATCCCCGCGACGCCGCGCCGCTGCCGTCCGTCCAGCGGGGCACGCGACGCCGCAGGCGTCTCGGCGATCCGAACGATGATCCACACCTCGCCTTCTGGCTCGGGACCGATATCGGTCCCCCGTCAGCAGATCCGCGGCAGTTGCTCGCCCGCGGGCAGATCCACCACCCGCGTACCGCCGAGTGCAGTGCGGGCGACCACCATGCCGGGATGCTCGGCGACGCATCGGCCGATCACGGCGGCCTGCGCGCCCAACGGGTGCTCCCGCATCGCCGCCAGCACGCGTTCGGCGTCCTCGGGCGCGACGAACGCCAGCAGCTTGCCCTCATTGGCCACGTACATCGGGTCGAGGCCGAGCAGCCCGCACGCGTCGCGCACGCCGTCCGGCACGGGAAGCTGCCGCTCGTCCAGGGCCACGCCGACTTTCGCGGCACGGGCGATCTCGTTGAGCGAGGCCGCGACGCCGCCGCGGGTGGGGTCGCGCAGCACGTGCAGGTCGGCGCCGGTGGCCAGCATCGCCGCGACCAGACCGTGCAGCGGCGCGGTGTCGCTGAGCACGGTGGTACCGAACTCCAGGCCCTCGCGGCAACTGAGCACCGCGACACCGTGCACCCCGATCTCGCCGCTGACCAGCACGACGTCCCCAGGGGTCGCGCGTTGCGGCCGGATGTCCACCTCGGGGGGCACCACGCCGATGCCCGCGGTGTTGATGTAGATCCCGTCACCGTGCCCGGCGTCGACCACCTTGGTGTCCCCGGTGACCAGCTGGACTTCGGCCGCCAGCGCGGCGGTCCCGACCGCCTGCGCGATGCGTGCGATGTCGGCCAGCGCGGTGCCCTCCTCCAGGATGAACGCGGTGGACAGCACCATCGGACGCGCACCGGACATGGCCAGATCGTTCACCGTGCCGTTGACCGCGAGCTCACCGATGGTGCCGCCCGGGAAGACGAGCGGCTTCACCACGAACGAATCGGTGGAGAAGGCCAGCCGCGCGCCATCGAGCGTGACGACCGCGGAATCGGTCAGGTCCGCGTTCGCGGCGGAGCCGAAGGCGGGCAGGAACAGATGCTCGATCAGCTCGCCGGACATCGCGCCACCGCCGCCGTGGCCCATCACGATGTTCGGCGAATCCCGCAGCGGCATCGGGCAGACCCAGCCCTCATCGATCGTCACGGGCGCGGCGCCTTCATCACGCATGAGCCACCTCCGCGGGCAGATCCAAGCGCCGGTACAGGTAGTAGGCGGCGCACGCGCCTTCGGAGGACACCATGGTGGCGCCCAGAGGATTCCGCGGCGTGCACTGCTTGCCGAAAGCGGCGCACTCGTTCGGTTTGATCAGCCCTTGCAGCACCTCTCCGGAGCGGCAGATGGTCGATTCTTCGGTGTGCAGGTCGCCCACGGCGAAGCGGTGCTCGGCGTCGAACTCGCGATAGCGCTCCGACAGCCGCCAGCCGCTGCGCGGGATGACGCCGATGCCGCGCCAGGCCCGGTCGGTGACCTCGAAGACGTCCTGCAGCATGGCCTTCGCCGCGGGATTGCCCGCAGCGGCCACCGCGCGCGGGTAGGCGTTCTCCAGTTCGTGCCTGCCGGACTCCAGTTGCAGCACGGTGCGGCGGATGCCCTCCAGGATGTCCAGCGGCTCGAATCCGGTGACCACCATCGGCACCCGGTACTGCTCGGCCAGCGGCGGGTACTCGTCGGTGCCCATCACGGTGCAGACGTGCCCGGCGGCGAGGAACCCTTGCACCCGACAGGTCGGGGACTCCATGATGGCGGCGATGGCGGGCGGGACCAGCACGTGCGACACCAGCAGCGAGAAGTTCCTGATCCCCAGCCGCTTCGCCTGGTAGACCGTCATGGCGTTGGCCGGAGCCGTGGTCTCGAATCCGATGCCGAAGAACACGACCTCGCGGTCGGGATTCTCCTTGGCCAGGTTCAGCGCGTCCAGCGGCGAGTACACCACTCGGACGTCACCGCCCTCGCTCTTCACCCGGAACAGGTCCTTGGAACTGCCCGGCACGCGCAGCATGTCACCGAACGAACAGAAGATCACGCCCGGTCGCGCGGCGATCTCCAGCGCCTTGTCGATCACCTCCAGCGGGGTGACGCAGACCGGGCAGCCGGGGCCGTGGATCATCTCGATCTGGTCGGGCAACAGTTGGTCTATGCCGTGGCGGATGATCGAATGCGTCTGTCCGCCACAAACTTCCATGATCGCCCAGCGGCGGCTGGTCGCGGCGCGGATTCGATCGAGCAGGTGCCGGGCCAGCTCGGGGTTGCTGAACTCGTCCAGATATTTCATGACTTCGCCTCCGGTTCCTCGCGGGACGGCTCGGCGGCGGGATTGTCCAGGCCCGCCTGCTTCGCGGCGATGGCGAAACCGTCGCCGAATTCCTCGTTCAGTACGCCGAGATGCTCGAACTCGGCCAGGGTCCGCAGCGCGGACTCCTCGTCCAGACGCTGGATCGCGAAACCGACGTGGACCACGACGTAGTCGCCGATCGCCGCGTCCGGGATGTATTGCAGGCACACGTCCTTGTGCACGCCGCCGAAGTCGACGACCGACATCAGCGTGCCGTCCCGCTCGTGCAGGCTGAGCACTTTGCCTGGTACCGCAAGACACATCGTTGCTCTCCTTCGCTCATCCCTCGCTGCACGCGAGGAGTTGCCCGAACGCGAGGCCGCCGTCGTTGGGCGGCAGCCGGTGGTGGGTGATCACGGGGAACCCGTTGTCGCGCAGCAGCGCACAGGTTCGCGCGAGCAGCAGGGCGTTCTGGAACACGCCGCCGGACAGGGCGACGACCGTCCCCGGTGCGGCGTACCGCGCCGCGAGGTCGAGCACCAACCGAGCGACGGCGGCGTGGAAGCGCGCGCCCACCACCTGCGGGGGCGCGCCCGCGCGAACGTCGGCGACCACGTCCGCGATCACCGGCGCGGCATCGATCCCGGCGGGATCGCCGTCCGGGAGTGGGAATCGGTAGGCGGCGTCGCCTTCGGCCCCCGCGCGTGAGAGCCCTTCCAGTTCGATCGCCGCCTGGGCTTCGTAGTCGACGACGTGCCGCACGCCGCACAGCGAGGACACCGCGTCGAACAACCGGCCCATGCTGGACGTGGGCGCGCAGCCCAGTCCGGTCCGGAACTGGTGGGCCAGCACCGAACGCTCGGCGGGCGGACACGCCGCGACCGCGGGAATGTCCTCCGACCAGTCGATCCCGGCCGCGCGCAGATGAGCCAGCGCCATGCGGTAGGGCCTGCGCACGGCGAGATCGCCGCCCGCGAGCGGCACGTACTTCAGGTGCGCCAGACGCCGGTAGCCCTTGTAGCCCGCCAGCAGCACCTCACCGCCCCACACCGCCGCGTCCGGTCCGTAACCGGTGCCGTCGAAGGCGATGCCGACCACCTGCTCGGTGGCGCCGAGCCCGTGCTCGCCCATGACGGCGGCGATGTGCGCGTGATGGTGCTGGACGGTGTAGACCGCTCGCTCGCCCGCGTGCCTGCGCGCCCAGGCGGTGGAGCGGTAGCCGGGGTGCGCGTCGGCGACCAGCTGCGCGGGACGGACGCCGGTGAGTTCTCCGAGGTGGCGCTGTGCGGCGTCGAAGGAGCGCAGCGTCGCCAGGTCGTCCATGTCGCCGATGTGCTGGCTCAACCAGGCGTAGCGGCCGTCGGCCATCGCGCAGGTGTTCTTGAGGTCCGCGCCGACGGCGAGCGTCGGCGGCAGCGGCACCGGAAGCAACAGCGGCAGCGGCGCGTAGCCGCGCGAGCGGCGGACCGGCAGTTCGCGGCCGTCGAGCGAGCGCACCACCGAGTCGTCGCAGGGCACCAGGATGCGCCGGTTGTGCGACAGCCAGCCGTCGGCGAGCCCGGCCAGGCGGGTGCGGGCGTCGTCGTCCTGGTAGCAGATCGGCTCGCCGCCGAGATTGCCCGAGGTCATCACGAGCACCTGCGGGCCGGGCGGGTCGCCGGGCAGACCGAACAGCAGCAGGTGCAGCGGGGTGTAGGCGAGCATGACCCCCAGGTCCGGATTGCCGGGCGCCACCGATGGCGAGACCGCCGGGCCGTCGTTCGAAGGGGGCTCCTCGGGCGAGGATCGGCGAGCGAGCAACACGATGGGGCGAGCCGGGCTGGTCAGCAGCGTCGCACCGGCGTCGTCTACGGCGACGATGGCCCGTGCCGTGGCCAGATCCGGCACCATCACGGCGAAAGGTTTGTCACCACGGCGTTTGCGGCGCCGAAGTTCCGCGACGGCCGCCTCGTTCGTGGCGTCACAGGCGAGGTGGTATCCGCCGATGCCTTTGACCGCCAGGATTCCGCCCGCGCGCAGCAGTTGCCGCGCGGCCGTCAGCGGCGCACCGGCTCCTGGTCCCGTATAGGCGAGCGTGGGGCCGCAGTCGGGGCAGGCGATCGGCTGCGCGTGGAAGCGCCGATCGGCGGGATCCGCGTATTCCCGCGCGCACCGCTCGCACATGGCGAAGTCGGCCATCGATGTGCGCTCGCGGTCGTAGGGCAGGCTCGCGATGATGGTGAAACGCGGACCGCAGTTGGTGCAGTTGACGAACGGATGGCGATAACGGCGATCGCGCGGATCGCGCAACTCGCGTTCGCAGTCGGCGCAGATCGCGACATCGGGTGAGGCGAGCGTGCGACCGCCGCCCTCGCGGGTGGTGCCCGCGATGTGGAATCCGGTGCCGCCGCGCGCCGGGATGTCGGCCTGCTCGACCGACTCGATCACCGCCAGCGGCGGCGGTCGCAGGCGCAGCCGCCGGGCGAACTCGTCCAGGTCTTCGGCCGCTCCCTCGATCTCGACGATCACGCCGTTGCTGTTGTTGCTCACGCTGCCGGACAGAGCCAGTTCGGCGGCGGTGGTGTAGACGAACGGCCGGAATCCGACGCCTTGGACCACACCGCGCACCAGCAGACGCCGCCGCAGCCGCACGGTGCTCATGACTGGTCCCCGCGTTGCAGCAGACGCAGCCCCTGCAGCGCCGCCTCGGCTCCCGCCGCGTCGGTCTTCTCCACCGCGAAGCCCATGTGGATGATCACCCAGTCACCCGGCCGGGCCGGATCGGCGTCGAGCAGCCCGATGTTCACCTTCCGCTGCTCGCCGGAGACGTCGACCAAGGCGATCTGATCGTGGTAGCCGTCAGGGATCGCCAGCACCTGTCCCGGGATGCCCAGACACATCGGTCAGTCCTCCTGTCGCGCTGTGGCCCGCGGAAGCGGGGAGCCATCGGATGTCCCGGCGGGCAGGAACGCGGCGAGCACCTCGCCGACGGCGTCGACCGCCGCCGGCACCGCCGCCGCGACCGGCGCGGACAGGCCGATGCCCTCCTCCACGCAGGCGACCTGGCAGCCGATCACGACCGTGGGCGGCAACACGCCGCCCAGCGCGCGTACCCCGGCGAAGACGGCGTCCGGGCTCATCGCGTGGGCGTCGAGCTGGGCGCCGGTGTCCTCCGGCTCGGCGCCGAACACCTCGACCCGGCCGGGCGAGCCGCGGTCGGGCAGCGCGTCGATCAGCAGCAGCGCCGCCCAGGCGTCGAGCAGGTCGTAGGCGAGGTGCATGCCGCGGATGCCGTAGTCCACCGCGCGCACATCGGGGTCGGGGTGGCGCGGCAGCCTGCGCACCACCTCGGGTCCGAATCCGTCGTCGCCGAGGAAGATGTTGCCGATCCCGGCGATCAGCACCGCGGCCGTCGAGTCACCTCTCTTTCTCGGTGGGTGCCGTCGCGCCGCCCACTCGCGCGTCGTCGACCTTTCCGGTCGCCGTCTCCGCGGGGGCGTTGGCGGTGTCCTTGCGCTCGTCGTACGGAGGTACCGCCGCTTCGGTGCTGGTCGGGGCTTCCGAGGTGAACTCGGTGCTCTTCTTGGCGTCTTCCGGATGCACGGAGGTAATCTCCTCGTGACCGATGTGGCCCGGTTCCCGGTCCGCCGGGCCGCCGGCCGCGACGCCCGTGCCCGCGTCGCGCGACCCCGGCGCGCCACGTGCCGATTGCGGCTCTTCACGATGCTCACCCATGATGCTCCTTTCCGGTGTCCCGCTACATGTGCCGGATCTTCAGGTATCGCCGCAGATCCGGGATCGACCGCACGCCGAGATACAACCCCGCCGCCACCAGCACGGCGACGACGGTCGTCGAGACCACTCCCACGGTTTCCATAGCGGACTTCCTTTCATTCCTCGGTGCCGTCGAGCGGCTCCAGTTCGTCGGGCGCGAAATACAGGTAGCGCCCGTACCATTCGTGCAGCTCGGCTGCCGGATCGGCGTCCAGCACCACCCCGACGTGCGCCTGCCCGTCCACGTCCTCGTGGACCGAGACGACCCGGGCGCACTGCCCGTCGAAGAACAGATCCTGGGCGTCGGCCCGGCGCGCCGGATGCAGCCGGACGCGGCTGCCCTTGCGCACCAGCGCCCCAGCGACCGGCACGGCGTCGACATCCGGGCGAACGGCGCCGTCGGCCAGCGGGTCCCACCAATCGATGCCCTCGGGGATCTCCGGGATCAACCCGGGCCCCTCGGCGTGCGGGTCGCGCAACACCCCGTGCAACTGCCGCATCGCGTCGGGCGACATGGCCTCGCAGCGGTCGATGATCTCCGCCGCGCGCGGGTCGGTGGCTCGGGCGCGCGCCTTCTCCGCATCGGTCATGGTGAGTATGCGCAGCGTGAGGATCTCGTCGATCTCGGTGGAGTCGAACAGCGCTCCTTCGCTCTGCTCCGCGATCTCCGGGTGGTCGTAGAGGATGATCGGCGAGATGAGCAGCACGCTGTAGTCGCCGGGCGGCCCCGCGAGCACCGGGAAGCACCGGTACCGATCGCAGCGGGCGGCCACGGCGGTGGCGTCGGGCGGCGGTTCCAGCAGGGAGACGAACTGTCCGCCGGTGATCTCCGCGATGATGTGCGCGCCGATCAGCGAGCGGGCGATGGCGTCGCGCTTGTCGGTCGCGGGTGCGCCCACGTTGCGCAGGACGACCGTGAGCCGCACGAAGCCGTCGTCCCGGTCGGCGGCGAGTTCCAGCTCACCCGTCAGCGGCAGCCGGGTCCGCACGAACGTGCCCGGCCCGGCGACGGCGGCGGTGGCTATCTGCTCGGCGTCGGAGCCGCCCGGGGTGTCCAGCGGCACGACCATACGGGCGGGCGGGACGGGGCCGACGGTGATCTCCTGCTCGACCGCCTCGTCCCAGGACAGCCACGACCGCGCGCCATCGGTCAGCTCCGGGACGGGCGTACCGTCCCCGTCCACCACTTGACGGCGCTGGAGCTGGAGGAACCGCACGGTGAGGGTGAGTTCGGGATTCTCGCCCGGTTCGATCAGGCACTGCGCCGACAGCGTCGACTCCTCGCCGAGTCCCGCCGCGGCGGCCTCGCGCGGCCCCAGCACGCCGAACTGCCAGCGCGACTGGTTCTTTCGCGCGTCGGCGCGGTAGGGGTAGAGCAGGTAGCCCTCGTAGAGCACCGCGTCGGCCACGGCGCGGGCACGGGCACGGGCTTCGGCGGTCGTCACGGCGTCTCCTCGGTGCTGGTCAGCAGGCGGGTCACCGCGTCGTCGAAGCCGTGCAGGCCGTGGCTGGATTTGTAGGTGGCCAGCGCCCGCAGGGTGTCGTTGTGCAGCCGCACCCACCCGGTATTCGGGAAGTACGCGTCGATCAGGCCCTGCCACACCGACACGGGCATCTCGAACTTGTCCTCGCGATCCCACGGAATCTGCTGGATGGCGAATCCGGTCGTGCCACGGATGAAGACCGTCCCGCTGAACAGGAACAGCAGCGGCACCACACCCTCGCGCAACGCGTGCAGGTATTTCGAGCCGGTCACCTCGAAGTCGTAGGTGCACGGCATCGGCAGGTCCACTTGGGCGCCGCCGGTGAAACTCGGAACCATGGTGGCGCAGTGCATCCAGAGAAACGAGCGCTGGGTCTCGTGCCACCGTTCGCGCGGGCCGAACAGATCGACCAGCCCCGCGGCCTCCTCGTCGGAGTAGCCGCGGCGGAACGGCTCGATGCGCACCTGCGCGCGCAGGGCGATGGCGTGCACGGGTTCCTCCGCGAGCGCGGCGATGCCGACGCGCGCGGACAGGATCGGCGCGACGGCGTACGGCTCGGGTTTGATCTCGAGCACGGCGAACGTCGTCGAGTACACCGGGCTCATGCCGCACCGCCGGTTTTCGCGCGCGCCGACGCCTCGGCGAAGAACTGCTCCAGGTATCGGTGCACGTCCTGGCCGCCGTCGAATCCGTGCCAGAGCAGCCGCATC
Organism: Nocardia sp. NPDC004718; assembly: GCF_053601535.1. NCBI lineage: Bacteria > Bacillati > Actinomycetota > Actinomycetes > Mycobacteriales > Nocardiaceae > Nocardia > Nocardia sp. NPDC004718. Next base: position 81,095 of record NZ_JBSGCA010000012.1, on the reverse strand, counting down.
CGGCCGACGAACTCGTAGCAGGCGTCGATGGGCAGCAGCAGGCAGGCCGCCCGCTCGGTGCGGCGGTCGGGCACCCGGATGAGCAGCGCTTCCACATCCGGGGCGAGCACGTCCAGCTCGGGATGCCGGTGGAGGATCGAATTCCATTGCTCCAGAGGTAATTCCGACTCCGTCGCGCCGGCGGGTCCGGGATAGAACGCCACCGTCCGGTCCAGTGCGGAATTGCGGAAGAAGAACGCCAGATTCACCGGGATGTCCAGTGCCTCCCATTCGGCCCGGCTGATCGTGAAATCCGGGAACGTCAGATACCGGTCCGGCACCGCTCGATACCGCAGCTCCGCGCTCTGGTCTACGAACAGCAAGTAGCAGCCGCGGCATACGCACATCAGCTGCCTGCCTTCGACGTTCACCACGTGCTGGTGCCGGTCGGCGATCGGCTCCGCGCACATCTCGCACCGCTCGCCGGGCCGGGGGGCGGGCCCGCGATCGGCGGCGATCCGCTGGAGCGCGCGAAACGGTGTGCTCACCCGTGGACCTCCACCGGCACCGCCACCGACAGTTCGCCGGAGCGCACGAGCACGGGGAGCGGTTCGAGGTGACCGTCACCGTCGACCCGGGCGCCCGCGTGCACCACGTCGTAGTGCGCCCGGCAGGTCGGGCACCGCAGCACCGCGTCACCGGCCGGGAACCCCACCCGCCGCTCCAGCGCCGCACCCGCGAGCGAGCGGTCGCATCCGGGGCAGTGGTCGCGATAGGCGTACAGCTCCGATCCCACTCGGCAGGCGAGCACCGTCAGCCCGGCGACGTCGAAGCCGCCCACCTCGCCCGCGTCGAGTTCGGCCAGTTCGGGGACCGCGACCCAGTTGCCGGACCGCGCGCCGTCCGCGCGCACGCGCGAGAACAGCGAGTCGGCGGAGATCACCCCCGCCGACTCGGTCTGCGCGGCGACGACTTCGATGGACTCGATCTCCGGCGCGGCCGCCCGCACCGCGTCCTCGACGGCCAGTTCGAGCGTCACCGACGAGGACGGACAGCTCTTGCAACTGCCCGCCAGTTCCAGGCGCACCACGCCGTCGACGATGTCCACCAGGTGGACGTCGCCGCCGTGGGAACCGAGATACGGACGCACGCTGTCCAGCGCGTTCCCTACGCGGGTGGCCACATCGTGCGGATGCAACCCGTGCACGAGCAGCAGGCTCGCGACCAGATCGTCGCGGGTCAACCGCTCGACCGCCGCGTCGTCGAGCAGCTCGACCACGCGGGTCAGCGCCGCGCCGTAGAGTCCGACCAGTTCGCGCACGAGTTGCTCCGCGCGTTCGCGGGCGAGCGCCCCGCCCGCCGAACTCGCTTCCAGCAAGGTCTCGATGCGATCACCGGCTTCGCGCCACCGGGAGTCGTCGAGCGTCGCGTCGTCCCGGTCGTCCGGGCGATCCTCCACCGTCACCTCCGGGTCGTTTCGCCCGACGCGGACTCACTCGGGAGTGAGCGTCTGCGTCGGTGAGTGCAGCTTCTCCAGCGTCTTGCCCTTGCCCAGATACATGTGCACGCCACACGGCAGGCACGGATCGAAACTGCGCACGGTGCGCATGACGTCGATGCCCTTGAAGTGCTCGCGGTCGTTCTCCTCGAAGATCGGCTGGCCCTGCACCGCGTCCTCGTAGGGACCCGGCGTGCCGAAGCTGTCGCGCGGGCTGGCGTTCCACGGCGTCGGCGGGTACGGGTGGTAGTTCGCGATCTTGCCGTCCCGGATCACCATGTGATGCGACAGCACGCCGCGCACGGCCTCGGTGAAGCCGCAGCCGATGCTTTCTTCCGGCACCTCGAACTTCTCCCAGGTCTTGGTGTGGCCGGCTCGGATCTCCGCCATCGCCTTCTCCGCGAAGTGCAGCGCGCAGGCCGCCGCGTACGCCTGGAAATAGGTGCGCGCGCGGTTGCGCTCGAGGGTGTTGCTGCCGTGCACCGGCACCTTCCACTCCAGCGTGACCGGCCCCTTGAGCGCGGTCTTGGGCAGATTGATCTGCACGCTGTGCCCGGTGGCCTTCACGTAGCCGATGTCGATGAGGTTGGCCAGCGCCGTCGACCACAGCCGGGCCAACGGCCCGCCGCCGGTGTCCAGGGGGAGGTGATCGGTGCCGTCGAACCATCGCGGCGACATGACCCAGCTGTACTTCTCGTCCAGGTCGCGTTTCTGCGGCCGGGGGTTGGTGTGCTGGTTCCAGGGATGGCGGCGGTCCACCGGGTTGCCCAGCGGATCGGTCTTGACGAACATCTCCTGATCGGTCCAGTCCTCGTAGTACGAACTGCCCAGCAGGATCCGCAGTCCCAAGTTGATGTCGACCAGGGAGGTGGTCAGCAGTTTGCCATCGACCACGACGCCGGGGGTCACGTACATCTTGCGGCCCCAGTCCGCCATGTCCTTGTACTCGAAGTTGCAGACCTCCGGGTCCTGGAACGAGCCCCAGCAACCCAGCAGCGTGCGCCGCAGACCGACCTTCTCGTAGCCAGGCAGCGCCTCGTAGAAGAAGTCGAACAGATCGTCGTGCATCGGCACGACCTTCTTCATGAACTCCACGTAGCGCATCAGCCGGGACATGTAGTCGGTCATCAACTGGATCGTCGCGACCGTGCCAGGTCCGCCGGGATACAGCGTGGACGGATGGACGTGCCTGCCCTCCATCAGGCAGAACATCTCGCGCGTGATCCGGCTGACCTGCAACGCCTCCCGGTAGAACTCACCGGTGAACGGGTTGAGCGCCCGCATGATGTCGGCGATGGTGCGATACCCGTGGTCGCCCGCGTGCGGCGCCTCGGTGTTCTCGGCCCTGGCCAGCACGCCCGGATTGGTCTCGGAGACCATCTTCTCGCAGTAGTCGACGCCGACCAGGTTCTCCTGGAAGATGTTGTGGTCGAACATGTACTCGGCGGCCTCGCCCAGGTTGACGATCCACTCGCCGAGGTGCGGCGGGCGCACGCCGTAGGCCATGTTCTGGCAGTAGCACGAACAGGTGGCGTGGTTGTCGCCGCAGATGCCGCAGATGCGGCTGGTGATGAAGTGCGCGTCGCGCGGGTCCTTGCCCTTCATGAAGATCGAGTAGCCGCGGAAGATGGACGAGGTGCTGTGGCACTCGACCACTTCCCGATTCTCGAAGTCGATTTTGGTGTAGATGCCGAGGCTGCCGACGATACGAGTGATCGGATCCCACGCCATCTCGACGAGGCGGTCCGGCTCGATCGTCTTGTGCGACGGCTCCGGGATGATCTGGGTCATCAGAGAACCTCCTACCAGGTGCGGGTCGCGCCGGTCTCCAGCTTCCGGCCCCGGTGCCGCCAGTGCGGCTCCTTGTCGACCGTGCGTCCGGTGATATGACGGAGGCTGCGGATCACCGATCCGTAGAGCCCCGATGCGGTGGACGAGAACTTCCCGCCGGGTGGTTCGTCCATGAACGGCATGAACTTGTCCGGGAATCCCGGCATGGTGCAGCCGATGCAGATGCCGCCGACATTCGGGCAGCCGCCCAAGCCGTTCATCCAGCCGCGCTTGGGCACGTTGCACTTGACCACGGGTCCCCAGCAGCCGAGTTTCACAATGCATTTCGGCGAGCCGTACTCGGTGGCGAACTCACCCTGCTCGTAGTAGCCCGCGCGGTCGCAACCTTCGTGCACGGTCGCACCGAACAGCCACTTGGGCCGCAACGCCTCGTCGAGTGGGATCATCGGCGCCTGACCGGTCGCCATGTAGAGCAGATAGGTCAGCGTCTCCGACAGGTTGTCCGGCTGGATCGGGCAGCCCGGCACGCAGACGATCGGAATACCCGCCTTGCTCTTCCAGTCCCAGCCGAGATAGTCCGGCACGCCCATCGCGCCGGTGGGGTTGCCCGCCATGGCGTGGATGCCACCGTAGGTCGCGCAGGTGCCCGCCGCCACGATGGCCGTGGCTTTCGGCGCGAGACGGTCGAGCCATTCGCTGGTCGTCATGGGCTGGCCGGTGGCGGGATTGTTGCCGAACCCGCACCAGTAGCCCTCCTCTTTGATCTGCTCGTTAGGAATCGAGCCCTCGACCACCAGCACGAACGGTTCGAGTTCCCCGCGGTCGGCTTTGAAGAACCACTCCAGGAAGTCGTCCGCACCGCCGTTGGGGCCGCACTCGTAGTCGATCAGCGGCCAATGCACGGCTATCTTGGGCAGACCGGGAAGCGCGCCGAGGGCGATCTCTTCGACGCTCGGCTGCGTGGCCGCCGTCAGGGCGACCGAATCACCGTCACAACTGAGTCCCGCGTTGATCCACAGAACGTGGATCAGCGTCTCTTCGGCTCGTACTGCTTCCTGAGTGGGCATTTCTCGCCACCTTCCGCAGCGGACCACGGGGGCCGAATCTCGCCTTTCTCGAAGAAGGGGTCACCCGTAGATGTGATCCTGATCACTTCACTTTAAGCGCGCCCGGCGGCTTCCTCAAGAGCCGCCGGACCGGCCGCGCGACGCTGCTCGGCCAGCCAGTCATACCAGGTAGACAGGCCTTCTCCGCTGCTCACCGACAGCGGAAGGACCTCGACGCCGGGGTGTATCGAATGGATGTATTCCCGGCATCGGTCCAGGTCGAAATCGACATACGGCAGCAGGTCGGTCTTGTTCACCAGCACCAGACCCGCCGCCTGGAACATGTGCGGATACTTCAGCGGTTTGTCGGTCCCCTCGGTCACCGAGATGACGACCACCTTCTCCCGCTCCCCCAGATCGAACAGCGCCGGGCAGACCAGGTTGCCGACGTTCTCGACGAACAGCAGCGTGCCCGGCGCGGGGTCGAGCGTCTCCAGCGCGCGATACATCATCTCCGCGTCGAGATGACATCCCGCGCCGGTGTTGACCTGCACCACAGGGCACCCCGTCGCCTTGATCCGGTCGGCATCGAGCAATGTCGCCTGGTCCCCTTCGATCACCGCGATCGGGGCCTGACCGGACTCGCGAATGGTGCGTTCCAGCAGCGTGGTCTTACCGGCGCCCGGCGAACTCGTCATATTGAGCGCGAGGATGCCGCGCTCGGCCAGCCAGTCCCGGTTGCGCTGCGCCAGTTCGTCGTTCTTGGCGAGGACCTTCAGCTCCAAGGTGACCGTCTCGGTGGCGGGCACGTGGACGTGGTCGGCGCCGGGACCGTGCTCGTGTGGATGGTGGTCCTGGTGGGTGTGCTCATGGTCCGCATGGGCGTGGTCGTGCCCGTCGGCGTGCTGGTGATCGCGCGGGACGCGAATCAGCGCGGCGTCGTCGCCGCACCCGCAGGTTGCGCACATGCCTCACTCACCTCCATGGATCGGATACGCAGCTCGCGCCCGGCGCGGATCTCGACATCGGCGCTGCCGCAGGGACACAGCAGGATCGGGTCCGGCAGCCGGAACTCGGCGCCGCAGGTGCGGCATGCCGCCACGCCCGGGATCTCCACCAGGACCAGTTCCGCGCCCTCGGCGACCGTCGCCTCGGCCGCGACTTCGAAACAGAACCGCATGGCATCGGGCACGACGGCGCACAGCGCGCCGACCTCGACGGTGACGGAGTGGACCCGCCGGCCCGCCGCGTGCTCACAGACGGCGTCGATGACGCTGCGCGTGATGGCCATCTCGTGCATCCGGACCTCGATTCCTCGAGTGGACAACTTGAGGCTACTCCCGGGCAAACCTTCTACGTGGCAAATCTCCGATGCTCGGCGAACACGTCCTCGGGGCGGCACACAATACGTCGGCCACGGGCCACGGGTACCGGCGAAGCCGCGGCCGGAATCCCCCTCCGGATCCCTGCCGCCCGGCAGCAAACACCTCGTGCTTACCCCTGCACCGACCCGTCACACCTGCGTCCGCCGACGCGATCAGTCGTGGTCGACCACGGTGTGGACCTGGCCGCTGCCGGCATCGATCGTCACGTCGTGCTCCACGCCTGCCGGAGTGGTGAGCTCCACCTCCCACACCGCGACGCCCCGGTCGGTGTCGAGCTGGATGGACGTGACCCGTCCGCCCGGCACGGCCGCCAGGGCCTTGTCGATGGCCTGCTGCCTGCTGATCCCGGTGTCGGCCACCAGCGACCGGTCCGCCGCGACCGAGCGGAACGCGACGGTGTGATCGTCCGGACCGCCGGTGGCCACCGCGGACAGGACCGCACTCAGACCGACGACGGCGGCCGCGACGGCCGTGCCGACGAGCAGCCAGCGAAGACCGGCGTAAGCACGGCGGAATACGGTTGTCATGGGAAACCTCCTGCGCGAGTGATGATCTCGAATGCGTTCACAGTGGCGAACCGAGCTGAAGGCGAGCTGAAGTCACCTGAAGACGGTTTCAGGATCCGTCTGCCACTCTTGGGGGATGCGTCTGCTGATCGTCGAAGACGAGAAACGTCTGGCTCGCGCGCTGGCAAAAGGGTTGTCCGCCGAGGGATTTGCCGTGGATGTGGTGCACGACGGCGCCGAGGGCCTGCACCTGGCGACGACAACCGACTACGACTTGATCATCCTCGACATCATGCTGCCCGGCATGAACGGCTACCGCGTCTGCGCCGCGCTGCGCGCCGGTGGCCACGAGACGCCTGTGCTCATGCTCACCGCGAAAGACGGCGAATACGATGAGGCCGAGGGCCTGGACACCGGCGCCGACGATTACCTCAGCAAGCCGTTCTCCTACCTGGTGCTGCTGGCCCGCATCCGTGCGCTGTTGCGCCGCCGGACCCGCGGCGGCGCGCGCGTGCTGCGCGTCGGCGACCTGATCGTGGACCCGGGCACCCGGACCTGCCGCCGCGGCACGCGGGACGTGACGCTGACCGCCAAGGAGTTCGCCGTGCTCGAGCACCTGGCCGTCCGCGCCGGGGAGGTGGTGGCGAAAGCCGATATCCTGGAACATGTCTGGGATTTCGCCTACGACGGCGACCCGAACATCGTCGAGGTCTACATCAGCACGTTGCGCCGCAAGATCGACGCACCGTTCGGACGCCGATCGATCACCACCGTTCGCGGCGCGGGCTACCGGCTGACGGCAGATCGTGCCTGAGCGGGCCGGGCGGGCCTGGTGGCGCTCGGTCCGCGTGCGCACCACGGTCGCGGCGACAGTCGTGGTCGCGGTGGCGCTCACCGCGGCCGGGCTCGCGGTGCTGGCCGTGCTGCGGCACAATCTGGTACACAGCGCCCAGATGCGGGCGGAGGCCACCGCGCAAGACGTCGCGAACCAGCTCGCGACGGGCACGGACCTCACCCGATTGCGGCTTCCTGACGCCGAAAACGCACCGGTGCAAGTCGTTTCACTCGACCGCCGCGTGCTCGCGGCCGACGACGACCTCGCGGGCAAACCACCCATGGCCGACTTCGGGCCGTACTCCAAGTTGTCCGAGGACGAGGAGGAGGGCGACGACGAACATGAGGACGAGCACGAAGACGAAGACGACGAAGAGAACGGGGACGGCGACGAAACCTCGTCGCGCTCTCCGGATCCCACGACGGCCGACGCCGAATTCGGTGACGTACGACTGACGGTGGACGAGGACGACGGACCGCATCCCTTCCGAGTCGCCGCCCTCGCGGTGCCCCTCCGGGGCGGACAGCCCGCCACCGTCTACGCGGGCTCCTCGTTGGAGACCGCCGACAGCGCGGTGGCGGACGCACGGCAAGCGATGCTGATCGGCCTGCCTCCGCTACTCCTGGTGGTAGCCCTGGTGACCTGGCTGGTCACCCGGCGCGCCCTGCGCCCGGTGGAGGCGATCCGCAGGCAGCTCGCCGAGATCATGGACGGCGATCTCTCCCGGCGCGTACCGGAACCGGGCTCCCGCGACGAGATCGGCAGGCTGGCGAGCACCACCAACGCCACGCTCGCCGCGCTGGAGGAGTCCACGGAGCGCCAGCGCCGGTTCATCGCCGACGCCGCACACGAGTTGCGCAGCCCCATCGCGAGCCTGCGCACCCAACTCGAGGTGGCCCAAGCGCATCCCGACCTGCTGGAACCGGACGGACTGATCGGCGACACCATCCGGCTGGAACATCTGGCGGCCGACCTCCTGCTCCTGGCCCGGCTGGACGCCGGTGAGCAACCGCGTGCGGATCGAGTGGACCTGACCGTCCTGGTTCGCGAGGAGTTGGAGCACCGTGTCCGTGATCGGGTCGCCGTGCGGATCGCGACACCGAAGGAGCCCGTCGCGGTCACCGGAAGCCGTACTCAGCTCGCCCGCGTCCTGGGCAACCTGGTCGACAACGCGCAGCGGCATGCCGCGAACACCGTTGACGTCGCCGTGGAGCACGACGCCGACGGGCGGGTGGTGCTGTCGGTCACCGACGACGGACCGGGTGTGCCGACCGCCGACCGCGACCGGATCTTCCAGCGATTCGTCCGCCTGGACGACGCGCGCAGCCGCGACGAGGGCGGCGCGGGCCTCGGCCTGGCCATCGTCCGCGACGTCGTGGAACGCCACGGAGGCGCCATTCACGTCACCGACGGCGCGCCCGGTGCCCGTTTCGTGGTCACGCTGCCCGCAGCCGGTGGGTGAGCCCGGCAAGTCCGCACCCGCGGAGTGCTGATCGGCGGCGAGGTCCTGCCGCCGTCATCCCGGGCTTGCGCGCATATCCGGCTCGATTGCACGATTCGTCCGGCACCGAACTGTCGCTCAACCGGCGAGCGCGCTACGCAGACTTTCGATGACGACCCGACGCGCGGCACGCCCTTCCGGGGTCGGGGTCAGCGGATAGACATGTGGCAGGCCGGGTGCCTCGTGGTAGTCCACCACGACCCCCGCGCCGCGAGCCGCGTCGACCAACAGCCGGGTGTCCGGGTGCAGGATGTCGTCGGTGCCGCAGAAGACCGTCAGCGGGCCGAGCCCGCGCGGATCGGCAGCCAGGGGACTGACGCGCGGGTCGCCGAGTTCGAGATCGCCCCGCCAGTGCTCGATGAACACCCGCGAGCCCGCGACGCCCAGCCACGGGTCACGCGGCTGCACGACGGCGATCTCCGGGTTGGTCAGCGAGAGATCGAGCGCGGGCGCGATCAGCACGGTGCCGGGCAGCCGCACGTCATGGTCGTCGCGTAGCACCACGGCGGACGACAGCGCGATCTGCCCACCGGCGGAATCCCCTGCGAGGCAGACATTTCCATAGGTTTTCCGATTGGCGAGCACCAGCTCCACGAAGCCGGCGACGACCTGTCCGGTCGTCCCGAACGGAATCAGTGGATAGATCGGAATCGTCACGGCGGCACCGGCTTCCGTGGCGATCGCGGCACAGAGCGCCCAGTGCTGCGGCGCGATCTCGTGCACCCACCCGCCGCCGTGCGCGTACACGACATTCCCCCGGGGCGGGCGTCCGCGCGGAGTGAGGGTGTAGACCGGCCAGCCGCCGCGACGCTCCACCGCTATCGTCACATCCGCGCGCAGCCGGCGCGGCGGGGCGTAGTTGCGCGGCCGCACGCTCCGATCGAGAACCCGCTTGCGCGCGGCCTCGGCATCGATGAACACGCGATTGGCCCGCGTCGCCTTCAGGTACCCGCGCACCACCCGGTTGGCCAGACTCGGCATCGCATCTCCTCCACTCCGGCGACCGGCGAACGGCGAGTTCGCCATCACCTCGGAAGGCGATTGTGCCGCAACCCGGGCCGACGGCAGCCGTCGGCCCGAGCCGGAATTCGTGCGATCAGGACAGCTTCAGGCTGCGTCCGATGATCTCTTTCATGATCTCGGTGGTGCCGCCATAGATCGTCTGGATGCGGGCGTCCATGTAGGCCTTGGCGATCGGGTATTCCTTCATGTAGCCGTATCCGCCGTGCAGCTGCAGGCAGCGGTTGATCAGGTCGAGCTGCTCCTCGGTGCTCCACCACTTCGCCATCGCCGCGTCCTCCGCGGTCAGCTTGCCCTCGTTGAGCAGCTCGATGAACTTGTCGACCATCAGCCGCACCGCGGTGGTCTTGGTGGCCAGTTCGGCGAGCACGAAGCGGGTGTTCTGCAGCGCGCCGATCGGCTTGCCGAACGCCTTGCGGTCGCGGACGTACTGCACGGTCATGTCCAGGCAGGACTCCATCGCCGCCGCGGCCATGACGGCGATCGACAGGCGTTCCTGGGGCAGGTTGTGCATGAGGTGGATGAAGCCCATCCCCTCGGTGCCGAGCAGGTTCTTGCCGGGCACGCGCACGTCGGTGAAGCTCAGCTCGGCGGTGTCCTGGGCCTTGAGGCCGAGCTTGTCCAGGTTGCGGCCGCGCTCGAAGCCGGGCATGCCGCGCTCGACCACGAACAGGCTGAAGCCCATGGCCCCCTTCTCGGGGTCGGTCTGCGCCACCACGATCACGATGTCGGAGTTGATGCCGTTGGTGATGAAGGTCTTGGCGCCGTTGAGGATCCAGTCGTCCCCGTCCCGCACCGCGCGGGTCTTGATGCCCTGCAGATCCGAACCGGTACCCGGTTCGGTCATCGCGATCGCGGTGATGATCTCGCCCGCGCAGAAGCCGGGCAACCAGCGCTGTTTCTGCTCCTCGTTGGCCAGCTCGAGCAGATATGGCGCGATCACATCGTTGTGCAGCGAGAAGCCGAGGCCGGAGTACTGGCCGCGCACCGACTCCTCCGAGACGATGGCGTTGTAGCGGAAGTCCTGCACCCCGCCGCCGCCGTACTGCTCCGGCATGGCCATGCCGAGGAAGCCCTGCTTGCCCGCCTCGAGCCAGACCGCCCGGTCGACGATGCCCTGCTCCTCCCACTTCGCGTGATTGGGCGCGACGTGCTGATCGAGAAACTTGCGGAACGACTCCCGGAACAGTTCGTGCTCGGGTTCGAACAGTGTGCGTTCCACGCCAACCTCCTAGTGACCACACCGGCCGGTCCACACCGACCAGTCGTTGCCCCATACCGTACCCGGAGCGAGAATCCCTGTTCACTTCTGGGGCCGGAACCATGGTCTCACCAGGAGCGGCGGATCGGGTCGAGATCAGCGGACGAGATTCCCGGCAAACGATCGACGGCTGGAGGCGATCCGGAGCGACCACCGGCGGGCATAGCTGACGAAGACCTACGATTCGCGGGTCGGACAATCGGCCGGGCCGTCGGCGGCGGGCATTTCCGGCGGCCTTCGAGCAGGCAGCCGCCCGGGCTCGATACCCGATCGGCGCGCTCGCCAGTCGTCGATCGATGATGACGATCGGGTCGGCCACAGACAAGCGAAGAACAACACCGACAGGCGCGTGACGCCGCTCGCGGACATGACCGTCGGCCGGATCCCCGGTATGTCCTACCCACGCCGGAGGCCAGAATTCGCCGTCACCGATCTGCCCTACGTCTCGATCCGCCGGAGTTGCGCCACTCCGCCTGGCGCAGGATCGTCGCCCGAGCGCCGACGCTACAGCGATGCGTCCGGCCAGACCCATGCGGTGGAAGGCGTCGACCGAGCGCGGAAACGATCGAGCCCCACTCACCGACGGCAGCAACCGGCGCTACGCGCACCGCTCCAGCCGTTCGCAGGCCGCCGCTATCGGAAATCGCCCCTCGCGACGAGCGCCGGAGCCCTCAGCGCGTCAGCCAGCCCCGCAAGCGGCCCACCAAAGTGCGCCCTTCGTCGCGCGCCCGTTCGGCGAAGAGGAAGTTCATCTCCTCCTCCAGCGCTTTGCGCACCACGTCCCGGAATTCCGTGGCGGCGGCATGCATGTCGCCCGCGTTGCGCCAGGGCGCCGGGTCGATGGGGGCGCCCGCGGAGAAATAGAAGCGCTCCGGACGCGGGATGACGGTGGGACCGACGCCGCGGATGAGTGGCGGGGTGAGGTCGCGGCTGAGCCCGAGCGCTTCCACGGTCCAGCGCAGGGGACGCAGGATCGGATGGTCGCCGTCGACCAGGATGTCGTAGGCGTCGTCGACGCCGATCATCGCGACCGGGACGATGGGCGCGCCCGCCTCGATCGCCATGCGCGCGAAACCGCTGCGCCCCTCCCACTTCAGCAGGTACTTCTCGTTCTTGCGGCGGACCGCCTCCCGGCCACCGCCAGGGAACACCATCACGGCCTCGCCGCGCCGGAGCAGGGCCAGGCAGTTGGACCGAGTGCCGCGCACCGCGCCGTAGTGGTGCAGCAGGTGCCGGACACCGGGAACGTTGATCAGCACGTTCTCGGCGAGACCGCGGATCAAGCGGCCGCGGCGGCGCAGCACCTCGGGCAGCAGCATGGGGGCGTCGATGCCGCCCAGCAGGTTGTGGTTACCGACCAGCAGCACCGGGCCGTCGGCCGGAATGTTCTCCAAGCCGTAGAAGCGCGGGCTGGTCCACGCGCGCAGCGGCGCGAGCAGGGTGTCGATCACCCGCAGATCGGTGCCGGTCAGCGAAACCGACAGCGGCGCACCGTCGCTGAGCGCCGGATCGGCGCTGTTCGCGGCGCCGGAGCGCCGGGTGCGGGAATCGGAGCGGGCGTCCGACATGAACCCTCCTGGTGTCGATTCGATGACGATAGCGCAACGAAATCGACTGCGTCGCACCGGATGTACGCGTCGCATCGGACACGCCTGATCCGGTCGATCGACCAGCTCGTTCGCCGTCCCGGCAAGCCCATCGCGAACTCGCACTTCAGAGGCGGTCCCCGCGCACGGATACGCCGCGAGCCAGCGCGCGGAAAGACAGAGTCACATCTCAGGAAATGAGATGCTCGACCTAATCCCGCGTACCGGCTGTGCCCGCGTGCGCGTACTCCGACAAGGCGGCGGCGAGAGCATGCGGGACGCGCGCGCGGACGCGGGTTCCGCCCTCTTCGTGATCCGAACCGAGGATGCGGCCATCGGCGTGGATGCGGGCGAGCAGGTCACCGCGCGTGTACGGCAGCAGCACGCTGATCTCCACGTCCAAGTCCCCGAGCAGCTCGGCGAGCCGCTCGCGCAGCCCATCGATCCCGCGGCCGCTGCGCGCCGACACGAACGATGCGTCGGGCAGCAGCGCACGCAGGTTGGTGAGCTCGGTCGGCCCCATCGCGTCGGTCTTGTTCACCACCAGCAGTTCGGGCGGGGCGGGCGTACCGGATTCCTTGATCACGTCCGTGATCACCTCGCGGACCGCCTTGATCTGCTCGGCGGGCAGCGCGTCGGAGCCGTCCACCACGTGCACCAGCAGGTCGGCGCCGGTCACCTCCTCCAAGGTGGAGCGGAAGGCCTCGACCAGCTGGGTCGGCAGGTGCCGCACGAAGCCGACGGTGTCGGTGAAGACGACCTCGCGCCCGTCGTCCAGCTCGGCCCGGCGGGTGGTCGGATCGAGGGTGGCGAACAGGGCGTCCTGGACCAGCACACCGGAGCCGGTGAGCTTGTTCATCAGGCTCGACTTGCCCGCGTTGGTGTAGCCGACGATCGCGACGGACGGGATGCCACTGGACGTGCGGCGCGACCGCATGGTGTCGCGCGCGGTCTTCATCTCGCGGATCTCCCGGCGCAGTTTGGCCATGCGCTCACGGATGCGACGACGATCGGTCTCGATCTTGGTCTCACCGGGACCGCGCAGACCCACGCCGCCGTTGCTACCGGCGCGGCCACCGGCCTGCCGGGACATCGACTCACCCCAGCCGCGCAGCCGGGGCAGCATGTACTCCATCTGGGCCAGCGAGACCTGCGCCTTGCCCTCCCGGGAGGTGGCGTGCTGAGCGAAGATGTCCAAAATCAACGCGGTCCGGTCGACCACCTTGACCTTGACCACCTTCTCCAGGGCGGTCAGCTGAGCGGGGGTCAGCTCACCGTCACAGATGACGGTGTCCGCGCCGGTCTCCAGCACCACGGAGCGCAGCTCGTCGGCCTTGCCGGAGCCGATGTAGGTGGCCGGATCCGGCCGGTCGCGGCGCTGGATCAACGCTTCGAGCACCTCGGAGCCCGCGGTCTCGGCGAGCGCGGCGAGCTCGGCCATGCTGGCCTCGGCCTGCGTGGCGGTCCCAGTGGTCCAGACCCCGACCAGCACGACGCGCTCCAGGCGCAGCTGCCGGTACTCGACCTCGGTGATGTCGGTGAGCTCGGTGGACAGGCCCGCCACACGGCGCAGCGAACTGCGGTCCTCCAACTGCAGTTCACCGGTGGTCGGATCGGCCGACCAACCCGATCGCCGCATCCGCGCCCGGTGCTCGGCGACGACGTCGCCGGTCACCGCGTCTTCGCCGGACACCGCGTCGTCGGCCGCATCGGCGGCGCGATCGTTCGCGTCCGCCGGAGTGAATTCATACGTCTCTGACTTCCTCATACATCTTCCATGCTGCCACGACATCACCGCAGCACGCACCCGGTTATCGGGGGCGATGCCGCTATCGACCGTCCCACCAGTCCCCGGCGAGGCGACCCGAGGCCAGCAGGACCGACGGCCCGCGCAGCCATGCCGAGCCGCGCTCGAGCCCGACGGTCAGTTCGCCGCCGGGCACCCGGACCGTCACCTGACCGGAGTCGGCGCCGATCCGGAAGCCGTCGGCGGCCAGCGCCGCGGCGGCGGCGGCGACGGTTCCCGTTCCGCAGGAACGGGTTTCGCCCACACCGCGCTCGTAGACCCGCATGTCGACCGACCTCTCGGTGTCCAGCGCCGTGACGATCTCGACGTTCACCCCGTGTGGGAACAGGTCCGGATCGAAGCCGGGCGGCACGGTCAGGTCGAGCTTGCCGAGCGCGTCCACGGACATGCCCGGATCGACGCAGGCCAGATGCGGATTGCCGACATCGATGCCGATCCCGGGCAGCGCCCAGCCCGCGATGGTCGCGGTGGACGGGCCGAGTTCGCGCACCCGGCCCATGCCGACGGTGACGTCCCCGGTGACCGAATTCCCGGCATGCACGGTGACCGGGCGCGCCCCGGCGCGGCTGCCGACGACGAAGCTGTCGCGGGTCTCCAGTCCCGCCGCGTGCAGGTAATGCGCGAACACGCGCACGCCGTTGCCGCACATCTCCGCGATCGAGCCGTCGGCGTTGCGGTAGTCCATGAACCAGTCGTCGGCGCCCACGTCCTCCGGAAGCGCCGCCAGCACACCGGTGGCCTGCAACGCACCGGCCCGCGCGACCCGCAGCACGCCGTCCGCGCCGAGCCCGCGCCTGCGATCACACAGCGCGCCGACCTGCTCTGCCGTCAGCGCGAGGCATGCCTGCGGGTCGGGCAGTACCACGAAATCGTTCTGGGTGCCGTGGCCCTTGGTGAACTCGATATCCGGCACGTGCGATGTCTCCCTGTCTCGTCGTCACTTGGCAAACGTCCGGCGCTGCCGGGATATTTCGTACAGCGCCACCGCGGCCGCCGAGGGCGCCCCCAGCGAGCTGGCCGTCCCACCCATCGGGATGTGCACCATGTCGTCGCAGGCCGCCTCCCACGCGGCGCTCATACCGCTGGTCTCGTTGCCGATGACGAGGATGGTCGCGTCGGTGAAGTCATAGTCGTAGACGGCGTGGCTGCCGTGCTCGTCGGTGCCCACGATGCGGGTCGGAATGCCGCGGCGGATCTGCCGGTTGCGGAACTCCAGCACCTGCGCGGGCCCGGCGGCGCGGATCACCGGCACGGCGAACAGCGAACCGGTCGAGGCGCGCACCGCCTGCGGGTCGAACTGGTCGGCGCCATGTCCGGTGACGATGACGCCGCTGGCGCCGAACGCGTCGGCCGAGCGGATCAGCGTGCCCAGGTTGCCCGGCGAGTTGGGCCGGTCGAACACCACGACCACCGGCGCGTCCTCCCCCGGCTCACCCGGCTCGAAGGCCTCCAGTTCGGGCTGCCGCGACTCCGCGACCGCCACCAGTTCCGGTATTCCGGCGGCCTTTTCGCCGAGTTCGGCCATCAGCTCGGGCACCAGGCCGACCTGGGGCACACCGCTGGTATCCAGCACTTCGCGCGCCCAGCTGGACAGCTCGGGGCCGCCGAGCCGGTACAGCAGCGTCTCCAGCGGCCAGTCGTTGGCCATGGCCTGTGTGATCGGACGCACGCCCTGCACCAGGAAACGGCCGTCGCGATGACGCTTGGTGCGGTTGTTGAGGTAGGCCTGCCATACCTGGACGGAGGCGTTGCGCGTGCTCACACGTCGGGTCACTGCGGAGTCCGTTCTTTCTCGTCGAGCAGGGCCAGCGCCGTCGCGGCCGGATCAGGGGCGGCGCCGTCCACCCACCGCACCCGGGGATCGCGCCGGAACCAGGAGCGTTGCCTGCGCACGTAGCGCCGCGTGCCGATCAGGGTGCGTTCCTGAGCGTGGTTCAGGTCGTATTCGTTGTCCAAATAGGCGAGGACTTGTGCGTAGCCGATGGCCCGCCGGGCCGTGACGCCCTCGCGCAGGCCGCACTCGATCAGGCCGCGTACCTCCTCGACCAGCCCGCCTTCGAACATCGCGGCGGTGCGCCGCTCGATGCGCGCGTCCAGGGCCCCGGTCTCGCGGTCGACGCCGATGACGACCGTGCCCCAGCGCGGCTGCCCGATGGTCGGCGCCGAGGCGGCGAACGGCTGTCCGGTGAGTTCCACGACCTCGAGCGCACGCACTATACGGCGCCCATCGGTGGGCAGGATGGTGGCAGCGGCCACCGGATCGGCCGCGCGCAGCGCCGCGTGGACGGCCGCGACGCCCCGCTCGGCGAGCACCGCCTCCCAGCGCGCCCGCACGGCCGGATCGGTGGCCGGGAACTCCCATTGGTCCAACAGCGCCTGGACGTACATCATCGAGCCGCCCACGATCACGGGCACCCGGCCGCGCCCCATGATCGCGACGACGTCCGCGCTCGCCGCCGCCTGATACGCGGCCACGGACGCGGTGTCGGTCACGTCGAGCACGTCGAGCTGGTGGTGCGGGATGCCCCGGCGCTGCGCGACGGGCAGCTTCGCGGTGCCGATGTCCATGCCGCGGTACAGCTGCATGGCGTCGATGTTCACGATCTCGCCGCCGAGTTGTTCGGCCAGGTCGAGAGCCAGATCGGATTTGCCGGTGGCGGTGGGGCCGACGACCGCGATCGGAGTGATGCCGGAATCCGTCACGGCGCGTCGTCTCCCGCGGGCCGCCAGAGGCTCACGTGGTAGCCGACTCCGAACGGGGCGTCGCGGTAGCGCGTCTCGACCAGCGGATCGGCGCGGAACAGCCCGGCCAGCACCTGATAGGCCGGGCGGCCCGTCACGCCCAGTTCGGCACACAGTCCGGGGTCGAGTGCCCGCAACGCGGCGCGATCACCCGTGCTCAGCGCTTCGTCCAGCCGGTCCTGCACCGGACGGGCCCGTTCGTCGAGGTAACCGGGCGCCTTGACCGACAGCGTCGCCGCGCCGTCGGCGACGACCAGCACACCGCGCGGCCCGCCGTCGCTGTCCAGCTCGGCACGCAGCTTCGTCCCGGTCTCCCGGCAATGCTCCGCGGGCGCGTCCGCGGCGACGACACTCGCCTCGGCGACCGCGTCGGGGGCGACCTGCCCGCGTAACCACCCGCCGATCAGTACGGCCAGCGGCAACCCGGCATCGGCCGGCCGCGCTCCGGCGACCGCGGCACTCGAGAGGCCGGCCCGCACGTCGACGCCGAAGCCGCGGAACGTGCCGACGGTCTCCGGACCGAACGTGCGGTCGTCACCCGCATCGACGCCGATCACCGTCCAGTGGTCTGTCAGGGCCGCGAAGGCGCGCACGGTGTCGAACACGGCCGACCGCAGCACCGCGCGCGGATCCGAATCCCCTGCTCCCGCCGTGTCCGCCGCACCACCGCACAACTCGGGGACCAGCACTGGCGGCGACGGAACGAGGGCGGCGACGGAGAACACGTCGTAACCGTAGTCGTTGCGGGGACCACCGGTACCGCCCGGCTTCGAGTGTCTCTGCCGGAAATACCGCCGGGATTGATAGTGTTCGAGGAGCTACAACCCAGGTCATCAGGGGTTGGAATCCGCGGGATTCCTCCGTGGGAAGGCATGGATCGATGGTCACAAGGGCTCGGACCGGGTTGAATGGAATGAGCTAGGGCGTAACCAGGCAGCCGTGACGCGCGGCAGGGACGAGGAAAAATGACCGACAGCAACGGAACCGCGAAAGCCGGCCCCGGCAAGATGCCCCGTTCTTCCGGTGCTCCGAAACCGGGCCGCTCGATTCAACCGCCCAAACCGCACGCGGTCAAACCCGCCCCGGGCCCGGCCCAGCAGCATCCCCATCCCGTCGTCGTGCCCACCGTCTCCGATCCGAGCCTGTGGGGCCGGGTCGACGAAGACGGCACCGCCTGGGTGAAGACGGCCGAAGGCGAACGCCAGATCGGCTCGTGGCAGGCCGGTGACGCCGCGGAGGGCCTGGCCCACTTCGGCCGCCGGTTCGACGATCTGGCCACCGAGGTCGCGCTGCTGGAGGCCAGGTTGGCCGCGGGCGCGGACGCGCGCAAGACCAAGGCCGCCGCCGTCACACTGGCCGAGTCGCTGCCGACCGCCGCCGTCATCGGCGACATCGAAGGCCTGGCCCGGCGCCTGCAGGCCATCGCCGAGCACTCCGAAGAGGCCGCCGCGCACGCCAAGGAAGAGAAGGAACGCGCCAGGCACGAGCACACCGAACGCAAGGAGGCGCTGGCCGCCGAGGCGGAGAAGATCGCCGCCGAGTCCACGCAGTGGAAGGCCGCGGGCGATCGGTTGCGCGAGATCCTCGACGAGTGGAAGTCCATCCGGGGCGTGGACCGCAAGGTCGACGACGCGCTGTGGAAGCGCTACTCCAAGGCGCGTGAGGCGTTCAACCGCCGCCGCGGCGCGCACTTCGCCGAGCTGGATCGCGAACGCGCCGCCGCGAAGGCGCGCAAGGAAGAACTGTGCGTGCAGGCCGAGGAACTGTCCGGCTCCACAGAGTGGGTGGCCACCGCGGGCATCTTCCGCGATCTGCTCACCGAGTGGAAAGCCGCCGGTCGCGCGCCGCGCGAGGCCGACGAGGCGCTGTGGCGGCGCTTCAAGAGCGCACAGGATGTCTTCTTCGCCGCGCGCAACGCCGCGGTCTCCGAGCGCGACGCCGAGTTCGAGCACAACGCGGCCGCCAAAGAGGAACTGCTGAACGACTACGCCTACATCGATCCGTCCGCCGACCTGGAAGCGGCCCGCGGCGCGCTGCGCGAACTCCAGGACAAGTGGGACGCCATCGGCAAGGTTCCGCGCGAGCGCATGCAGGAACTGGAAGGCAAGCTGCGGGCTATCGAGAAGCGTGTGCGCGACGCCGTCGACGCGCAGTGGCGGCGCACCGACCCCGAGGCGATGGCCCGCGCCGCCCAGTTCCGCGAGCGCGTGGCGCAGTTCGAGGAGCAGGCCGCGAAGGCGCAGGCCGCGGGCAAGGCTCGCGACGCGGAGAAGGCGCTGGAACAGGCCAAGCAGTGGCGAGAGTGGGCCGAGGCCGCCGAGGGCGCCGTCAGCAACCGCTGAGATATCGGCCCGATCGAATCGAACAGCGGCCCCTCCCGGCTGGGACGGGCCGCTGTCGTGCGGAAAGAGCCGGTCAGGAATCGCCCATGAGCCGACGACGGTCGCGCTCCTCCGCCGCCGCGGCGGCGTTGCGGCGCTGCTCCTCGGCGGCCAAGTGCAGCGCGGTACGGCTCCACACCACCCGGATCCAGTGGAAAGTGAGCACGACGGTCACGATCGCGCCGAGGATCAGGCCGATGCCGGGGCCCGCGCCGACATAGTTGCCGAGCCCGGGCGTCTGGCGGTGCCAGATGGACAGCACGCCGAACACGCCCGCCACGGCACTGCCCGCGACCGCGATCCAAGCCAGCACCCAGCGGCGGGTCATCAGCGCCAGCATCGAGAAGCCGATGCCGAACACCACGACGAACCACACGAAGATCCGCGAGGGCAGCCCGATGTGCTCGGCCCGCGCCACGTCGGTGTTCAGCAGCACATCGAAGCCGCGTGCCGCGCCGGCGTGCGGCAGCACCAGCGAGGCCAGCAGCAGGAACACCGCGCCCGCCACGACCATCGCGCGGACGCCGGGATCGATCTCACCGGCGATCTTGCGCTCGACCGCGTCGAGATCGTCGCGGAACTGTTCGAAATCGGCGGTGCTCTCGACCGAGCTCACGGAATCCTCGTTTCGTTCGTCTGCGTCGGGGCTCGCGGGCTCGCGCCCCTGGTCGGCCGCGGACGCGCCGCGCTGGTCGCCGCCGGACGCGGGGACAGCTCCATCGGCGCCACGGGTGGCGTCGTCGTTGTCCTGCGGGCTCGTGGTCATGCGTCGCAGCCGGTCGAGCAGCTCGCGGCCGCGGGTTCCGGGGCGGGTGCGCCGATGCGAGGCAGTCCGAGTCCGACGCCGATCGGCGCGGTCTTCGGGGTGACACCGCGCTCGTGCGCGTCACCGGCGCGGGTACGGCGGTGGGTCTTGATCGCGGCATCGGCGACCAAGTGGTGCGGCGCCGCGGCGGTGATGTCCACCGTGATCAGATCGCCGGGGCGGATCGGCTCGGCCGTACCGCCCGGGCGGAAGTGCACCAGCCTGCCGTCACGGGCGCGGCCGCTCATGCGCGCGGTGGCGGCGTTCTTCTTGCCCGCGCCCTCGGCTACCAGCAATTCCACCTCGGTGCCGACCAGCTCTCGATTGGCTGCCAAGGAGATCTCCTCCTGCAACGCGATGAGCCGGTCGTAGCGCTCCTGGACCACGGCCTTGGGCAGCTGATCGGGCATGTCGGCGGCGGGCGTACCGGGCCGCTTGGAGTACTGGAAGGTGAACGCGCTGGTGAAACGCGCCTGCCGGACCACGTCCAGGGTCTCCTGGAAATCCTCCTCGGTCTCGCCGGGGAAGCCGACGATGATGTCGGTGGTGATCGCGGCGTGCGGCATCGCGGCGCGCACCTTGTCGATGATGCCCAGGTAGCGCGCCTTGCGGTAGGAGCGGCGCATCGCCTTGAGCACCCGGTCCGAACCCGACTGCAGCGGCATGTGCAGCTGCGGGCAGATGTTCGGGGTCTCGGCCATGGCCTCGATCACGTCGTCGGTGAACTCAGCCGGGTGCGGCGAGGTGAACCGGACCCGCTCCAAGCCGTCGATGTGCCCGCACGCGCGCAGCAGCTTGGCGAACGCGCCGCGGTCGCGTGGTTCGTCCGGGTCGGCGAACGAGGCGCCGTAGGAGTTCACGTTCTGGCCGAGCAGCGTCACCTCGAGCACGCCCTGATCCACCAGCGCCCGCACCTCGGCGAGCACGTCACCGGGGCGGCGGTCGACCTCCTTGCCGCGCAGCGACGGCACGATACAGAAGGTGCAGGTGTTGTTGCAGCCGACCGAGATGGAAACCCAGCCCGCGTAGGCGGATTCGCGCTTGGCGGGCAGGGTGGACGGGAACGCCTCCAGCGACTCCAGGATCTCCACCTGGGCTTCCCTGTTGTGCCGCGCCCGCTCCAGCAGCACCGGCAGCGAACCGATGTTGTGGGTGCCGAAGACCACATCCACCCACGGCGCCTTGCGCACCACGACGTCGCGGTCCTTCTGCGCCAGGCAGCCACCCACGGCGATCTGCATGCCCGGGTGGCCCGCCTTGATCGGCGCGAGGTGCCCGAGCGTGCCGT
The DNA here is from genome assembly GCF_053601535.1 of Nocardia sp. NPDC004718. NCBI lineage: Bacteria > Bacillati > Actinomycetota > Actinomycetes > Mycobacteriales > Nocardiaceae > Nocardia > Nocardia sp. NPDC004718. Next base: position 59,664 of record NZ_JBSGCA010000012.1, on the reverse strand, counting down.
AGAGCTTGTTGTCGGCGTTCTCGCGCACCGCACAGGTGTTGAAGACGACGAGGTCGGCCGTCGCGCCGGGCGCGGCCTTCACGTAGCCCGCGTCCTCCAGCAAACCCGACAAGCGTTCGGAATCGTGCACGTTCATCTGGCAACCGAAGGTGCGGACCTCGTAACTGCGTGCTGTGCCCTCGGCGGGCGCGGGAGACAACACTGCCTGTCCGATCGAATCCACCCGTCCAGGGTACGGGGCGGCCTCCGGTGGCTTTCGCGGGCATCGACGCAGGCTCGGGGCGATCCACCGCCGACGACGGAGGAACCGCGAAGTTACGCGCACATGTCGAATCGGCGTGGCGAGAGGGTGTGTCGCCAAAAGTCGGGCAAATTTCCGATTTTTGCCTAAGGTCATGACCATGACCGACGACGACGCCGCGCCCGCCACGACCGGGGACGCCTCTGCCGGGGCCGTCAACGCCGCCACGAGCAGCCCACCGATGATCTTGATGCGCAAAGTGGACAAACACTTCGGCGACCTGCACGTACTCAAGGACATCAACCTCGAGGTCCCCAAAGGGCAGGTCGTCATCGTGCTGGGCCCCTCGGGATCCGGCAAGTCGACGCTGTGTCGCACCATCAACCGGCTGGAGCCGATCGATTCCGGCGACATCGCCATCGACGGCGTCCCGCTGCCCGCCGAGGGCCGCGCGCTGGCCGCGCTCCGCGCCGACGTCGGCATGGTCTTCCAATCCTTCAATCTCTTCGCGCACAAGACGATCCTCGAGAACGTCGCGCTCGCGCCGGTCAAGGTCCGCAAGATCAAGAAGGACGCCGCCCGGACCCGCGCCATGGAGCTGCTCGACCGGGTCGGCATCGCCGATCAGGCCGACAAGTACCCGGCGCAGCTGTCCGGCGGCCAGCAGCAGCGCGTCGCCATCGCCAGGGCACTGGCGATGAACCCGAAGGTGATGCTGTTCGACGAGCCGACCTCCGCGCTGGACCCCGAGATGGTCAACGAGGTGCTCGAGGTCATGGTGTCGCTGGCCAAGGACGGGATGACGATGCTGGTCGTCACCCACGAGATGGGCTTCGCGCGCCGCGCGGGGAATCGGGTGCTGTTCATGGCCGACGGCCAGGTGGTGGAGGACGCGGCGCCGGACGCCTTCTTCACCGCCCCGAAGTCCGAGCGAGCGAAGGACTTCCTGGGCAAGATCTTGAGCCACTGACCTGCCGGACACAGCGGCCAGCACACCCACTGGATAGGGAGAAGGAACTCGATGAGGATCAATCGCGCTCTGCGCATCGGTGTCGGAGCGATCGCCCTGACACTCGCCGCCGCGACCGCCACCGCGTGTGGCGGCGGCGGCGACAAGTCCGCCCTGGATCACGCCAAGGACGGCAAGCTCACCATCGGCATCAAGTTCGACCAGCCGGGCCTGGGCCTGCGGAACAAGGACGGGTCCTACAGCGGCTTCGACGTCGAGGTGGCCAAGTACGTCGCCGGGAAACTGGGCGTGCAGCCGAACGACATCACGTTCAAGGAAGCGCCGTCGCCGCAGCGTGAGACTTTGATCGAGAACGGACAGGTCGACTACATCGTCGCCACCTACTCGATCAACGACAAGCGCAAGGAGAAGGTCGACTTCGCCGGGCCGTACTACGTCGCGGGACAGTCGCTGCTGGTGCGCGCCGACAACACCGACATCAACGGCCCGGACAACTTGAAGGGCAAGAAGGTCTGCTCGGTGAAGGGCTCCACCCCGGCCCAGAACATCGAGAAGAACTTCCCCGACACCCAGTTGCAGACCAACGACACCTACTCGCTCTGCCTCGAGGGGCTGCGCGCCGGATCCTGGGACGCGGTGACCACCGACGACATCATCCTGGCCGGTTACGCGGCGCAGAGCAGCGGCGCGTTCAAGGTGGTCGGCAAGCCGTTCACCACCGAGAACTACGGCATCGGGTCGAAGAAGGGCGACAAGGAACTGCGCGACAAGATCAACGACGCGATCGAGGCGATGATCGCCGACGGTTCCTGGAAGAAGGCGTTCGACTCGACCGTCGGCGTCTCGGGCTACCAGGCCCCGCAGCCGCCGACGGTGAACCGGTACTGAGCGTCCGCACCGTTCGCCTCAGCACGGGTGGCCCGTCCCCGACCGGGCCGGGCCACCCGCCGCACCTCCCCTGACCATCGAGACCCGATCGGAGGAACGCGTCCGCCGTGTTCGACCTGATCTCGAGGTACGACAGCCAAATCCTCGAAGCCTTCTGGGTGACCATCCAGCTGACCGTGCTGTCGGCGGTCGGCGCGCTGATCCTCGGCACCGTCGTCGCGGCGCTGCGTGTGTCCCCCGTGCCGGTCGCCCGCTGGGTCGGCACCACCTACGTCACCATCTTCCGCAATACTCCGCTCACGCTGATCATCGTGTTCATGTCGCTGGGCCTCTACACGACGATGGGCTGGCGCCTCGCCGGTGAGGGCCCGAACTCGCTGGCCCAGAACAACTTCCGCTTCGCGGTCGTCGGCCTGAGCATCTACACCGCCTCCTTCGTCTGCGAGTCGCTGCGCGCGGGGATCAACACCGTGCCGATGGGCCAGTCCGAGGCGGGCCGCTCGCTCGGGTTCGGCTTCCTGCAGAATCTGCGGCTGATCGTGCTGCCGCAGGCGTTCCGCTCGGTGATCGCCCCGCTGGGCAGCGTGCTGATCGCGCTGACCAAGAACTCCACCATCGCCTCGGCGATCGGCGTCGCCGAAGCGGCGACCCTGATGGCGGAGATGACCGAGACCGAGGCCGCGGTGCTGGCGATCGGCGCGATCTTCGCGCTCGGCTTCGTGATCCTGACCCTGCCGACCGGCCTGTTCTTCGGCTGGCTGGCCAAGAAATACGAGGTGTCCCGATGAGCGCAGGCGCTTCGGTCCTGTTCGACGCGCCGGGCCCGAAGGCGAGGCTGCGCAACAACGTCTACTCGCTGCTGGTCGTGGTCGCCGTGGCCGCGACAGGCTGGGTGCTCTATCGCGGTTTCGCCGACAAGGGGCAGTTCACCGCGGAGAAGTGGAAGCCGTTCCTGGAGGCGGAGGTCTGGTCGACCTATCTGCTGCCCGGTCTGCGCGGCACCGTCGTCGCCGCGCTGCTGTCCATCGTGTTCGCGCTGATCATCGGCATGATCTTCGGCGTCCTGCGGCTGTCGGACCATCGCGTCGTGCGCTGGGTCGCGGGAACCGTCGTCGAGGTGGCGCGCGCCATCCCCGTGCTGATCCTGATGATCTTCCTGTTCGCGGTGTACTCCCAGTACGACGTGTTCCAGTCCGAGGATCTTGCACTCGCCGCGGTGGTCACGGCGCTGACCGTCTACAACGGCTCGGTCATCGCGGAGATCGTGCGCGCGGGCATCCGCTCGCTGCCGAAGGGGCAGACCGAGGCGGCCGTCGCGCTGGGCATGCGCAAGAACCAGCTGATGCGGTTGATCCTGCTGCCGCAGGCGATCACGGCCATGCTGCCCGCGCTGGTCTCACAGATGGTGGTCGCGCTCAAGGACTCGGCGCTGGGCTACCAGATCACCTACGTCGAAATCGTGCGCTCCGGCCAGCAACTCGGCGCGGCCGAACAGAACACGGTTCCGGCGCTGATCGTCATCGCGATCGTCATGATCGCGCTCAACAGCGCGCTGACGCTGGTGGCGACCAGGCTGGAACGGCGGCTGCGGGCGCGCAAGCGCGGAAAGGGCGGCGGCGCGGTGGTCGCCGCGGACTCGGTCATCACCGACGCCGCGCCCGGCGTCGACCTCGGCCAGAAGCCCTGAACCGGGCTGGAAACGTTGCCGCGCAAGCGAACTGGCTAGCGCGCGGCAATACCGCACGGGTGCCCGAGTTTTGTGCTCGAGCTGAGCGCAACACTCGTGCCCTCGGCGGCGTCCCGTCAATCTCGTAGGCATACGCCGATCCCCGGTATTCGACCGGTGGGACGGTCATCAGCGCGTCATACCTGCGGGAGTTGATCGATGACCAGCCGTACCTCCGACCTTCTCTTCGACGAGTCTTTTTCCTTTCCCGGCGAACTGCGCCATCCCGGGAACGCTGGCCCCGCACGGGTCGCGGTGGTCGGCGCGGGCGCGAGCGGTCTGGCCGCCGCCTACGAACTGCAACGCCACGGTCTGGACGTGACCGTCTATGAGCGCACGGCACGTCCCGGTGGGCGGGTCCGCACCTGGCGGTTCTGGGACGGTACCCACGGTGAGCTCGGGGCGATGCGGATCCCGGGCAACCATCACTGCACCTTGCACTATGTCGATGAGTTCGACTTGGCCACGAGGCCTTTCGTCAACGCGAACCCGGATGCCTACTATCTGCTGCGTGGCCGTCGAGTGCGCAGGTCGCAGGTGGAACAGGTGCTGCCCGCCTACCAGCTGAACGAGGCCGAGCGCACCGACCCGCTGCTGGTGCTCGAGCGGCTGCTGCGCGCCGCCTGGCAGGGCCTCGGCGACCACCGGCGCAAGGCCCTGCTGGCCGGTGACGTGGCCGACCCGGAGCTGGACCGGCTCGCGGCGACCTCGCTGTGGAAGTTCACCCGGCAACGCCTCTCGCCGGACGCCTGGGATCTGATCGGGCATGCCAGCGGACTGCTGCACTACGAGCACGCCTCGCTGCTGGAAGTGCTCGTGGACTACTTCGGGTTGTTCAATGTCGACCAACTGGAGCTGGTGGACGGCACCGATGCGCTCATTCGCGGTTTCACCGACGCGCTGCGCCCAGGCAGCCTGCGGCTGGCCACCCGCATCACCGAACTGCACGTCACCGGCGAGGGCGTGCGGTTGCGCGGCGAGCGGCACGGCGCGGCGTTCACCGACGAAGTCGACTTCGTGATCTGCGCGGTACCCGCGCCCGGCCTGGATCAGATCGACATCTCCCCCGCGCTGCCCGCGCCCCAGCGGCAGGCGATCCGCGGCATCAGTTACGCCAGCAGCACGAAGACCCTCGTCCACGTCCGTGAGCGGCACTGGGAGCACGTCGACGGGATCTTCGGCGGCGGCAGCTTCACCGATCTGCCGATCCAGCAGGTGTGGTATCCGTCCGACAACGCCCGGCTCGCCCCCGAGTCGGCCCGCTGGAGTTCGGCGGATCCCGAGCGCTCGCACGCACCGGCCGTGCTCACCGCGGCCTACCTGTGGGAGAACAACGCCCGGCGGTTCGCGGCGTTGCCCGAGAGCGACCGCACCAGAATCGTGCTCGCCTCGCTCGAACAGCTGCATCCCGGCCTGACCGCCGTCGTCGACGACGTCGTGCACTGGACCTGGGACGAGCAGGTCGGCATCGGCGGCGGGGCGTTCGCCTACCTGGCGCCGGGACAGCACGCGCGCTACCTCGCGGAAATCGGAGCCCCGCATCCGCATCCGGCGCCGCGGGTGTTCTTCGCCGGCGAGCATCTCTCGGTCGCGCACGCCTGGATCCAAGGCGCGCTGCAATCGGCGCTGGAGTCGGTGCGCCACGTGCTGGACCAGGTGAGCGTGCCGCGTGCGGCTTGATCGCGCGACCTGGGTGCTCGCCTCGGTGAGCACCGTGTGGGGCGCCAGCTACACGGTCACCGGCTGGGGTCTGCGCGAACTGGACGTGGTGACCTTCAACGCGATCCGCTTCGCCGCGGCCGCGCCACTGCTGCTGGTCCTCGCGTGCGCCGTGGAGGGCAGGCCCGCCATCGCGCGCCGGTGGTGGCCGCGGCTGGCGCTGTCGGCCGCGATCGGCATCGTGGCGTATCAGCTGGCCTTCAGCGCCGCGGTGGCGCTCACCACGGTCACCGAGTCCGCCATCCTGATCGCGTTGTCGCCGTTGTGGACCGCGCTGCTCGCGCGGCTGAGCGGTGAGCCCGTCCGCGCCGCCGTGCTGATCGGCGCGTGCGTGGCGATGGCAGGTGTGGTCCTGGTCGTCCTCGGCCGCGAGGCGGGCCACGCGGCGCCGAACCGCGCGCTCGGGAATCTGGCCGCTTTGGCCGCGTCCGCGCTGTGGGGCGCCTACCCGGTCGTCACCCGTCCCCTGCTGGTCGACCACAGCCCCCTGCGGGTGACGGCGTGGGCCTCGGTGATCGGCGCCGCGGTACTGCTACCCGCGGCATCCGCACTGGCACCGCCGCGGGACTTGCCGAGGCTTTCCGGAACCACCCTCGTCTCACTGGCCTTTTCCGTGCTGGCGGTGACCATTTACGGCCTCGTGGCGTGGTACTGGGGCGTGCGGCGGGTGGGGTCGGCGCAAACGATGGTCTTCATGTTCGCCGTGCCGGTGGTGGCGGCGGTGTTCGCCGTCGCGGCCGGTACAGAACGCGTCACCTGGCCGCAGGTCGCCGGTGCTGGGCTCGTACTCGCGGCATTGACCTGTAGCCAACGCAATCCGAAAGTCCTCGACACAGGAGTAGGAAATGACGGTCACCACGACCTCGATCACGCTGGAACGCGCGACGCTCATCGTTAGCGAGGCGCTGGCCTACGGCGCCGCGCACGGGTTCGACCCGCTCACGGTGGCGGTTCTGGATCCCGGCGGCCACCTCGTCGCGTTACAACGCCAGGACGGCTCCGGCATCCTGCGACCACAGATCGCGATCGCCAAGGCCTGGGGCGTGCTCGGCCTCGGCGTCTCCAACCGCGAGATCGCCCGCCGCGCGGCGGCCGCGCCGACCTTCTTCACGTCGGTGGCCACGCTCGCCGAAGGGCGCATCCTCGACGTCCCCGGCGGTGTCTTCATCCGGGACACGGCGGGCGGAATCCTCGGCGCGGTCGGTTCGACAGGGGCCGCGACCTCCTTGGAGGACGAACGCGCCGCCGTGGCGGGTATCGAGGCCGCCGGTCTATCCGCCGATACAGGAGAGGTGTAGACCGACGATGCCGCACCCGAAACCCGCGCAGCGTTGCACCTCCGCCGCGGCGGTACGAAGGGTACAGACCTCGACCGCCGCGGGCCGGGCCCCGATCGGCTGCCCGAGCAGCGACAATCAGCAAGCCGATCGAAAACGCCGTAGTCGCCCGCGATTTCGCTAGCACGGCGGCCGCGGCGGGCCGTACCCCGAGCAGTAGCCGCACACCGACCATCCGTATCCCGCACAGCCGACCGGCGTGGAGCGCAGTTGTGAGCGGGATAGGGCTTCCCCCACCGGGCCGGATCCGGTCGGCGCCAACCGTGCGCGCTCCCCCGCACGACCGCGCATGGCTTCGGCGGCGGTGACCAGTGCCCATTCCGGTGAGGTTGGTACCGTCGACGAACTCCCACCAACTCGCGCGGTTGGACTGCCGCCGGTATACGACAACACCTCGAACTGGTGGAGCACGGCTCCCGATCGCCGGGAGCCGCATGGGCGAGTTCAGTCGATGGTCTCATCGAGGTCGCCCGCCAGCCCCTGATCGGCCAGTTCGGCCTTGACCACCCGATACGCCGTGGACTGACCGTAGCCACGACGGGCGAGCATGCCGACGAGGCGGCGAATCATCTTGTCCCGGTCCAGATCTCGCGGCAGGGAGCGCAATTTGCGGCGGACCAGCTCGGCGGCGCGGGTTTCCTCGTCGTCGGTGGTGATGGCGTCGAGGGCGGCCACGGCATCCGATTGCGCGACGCCCTTGCGCCGAAGTTCTTGCGCGAGAGCCTGCTTGCCTTTACCGGAGAAGGTATGCCGGGAGTGCACCCATTGCTCGGCGAAGGCTGCGTCGTCGACGAGACCCACTTCGCCGAGGCGATCGAGCGCCCGTTCGCTCACTTCGGCCGTGTACCCCTTGGCGGCCAGACGCTGAGCCAGCTCGGCACGGCTGCGGGCGCGAACGGCGAGCAAGCGGAGACACGCCTCCTTCGCCTGTTCGACCGTTCCGGCTTCGGATCCGGCCGCTCCCGGATCGGCCGTTTCTCCTTCGGCAAGACCGGAGTCGGCCGAGGGCGAGCCGATACGCGCCCGCGCACCCTGGGGACCACGACGGGACCCAGCCGGGCGCGCCCGCTGCGGATCGGACGCGCCCGGCCGAGTTCCCATGGTGTCCGGCGCAACCGAACCACCTTCGGCCCTCCGGACGAGCTCGGCGTCCTGTCCGCGGGACCGGGCACCGTCTGGCGGACCGGAAACGGACAAGAGTTCTTCCAGCCGACGTCGCATCTCCTGCACCGCGTCGGCCCGTGGCCGCCCGGAATCGGCCGGAGTCGTTCCGGGCGAGCGACGGCTGTGCGTCGGCTCAGAAATCGGCGGGCACCTCCGCGGCCGCATCGGCCGTCACGTCGGCGCCGATGCCGAGCTTCTCCTTGATCTTCTTCTCGATCTCGTCGCGGACGTCGACGTTCTCCAGCAGGAACTTGCGGGCGTTCTCCTTGCCCTGGCCGAGTTGATCGCCCTCGTAGGTGTACCAGGAGCCGGACTTGCGGATGAAGCCATGCTCGACACCCATGTCGATGAGCGAGCCCTCCTTGGAGATGCCGTGCCCGTAGAGGATGTCGAACTCGGCCTGCTTGAACGGCGGGGAGACCTTGTTCTTCACGACCTTCACGCGGGTGCGGTTGCCCACCGCGTCGCTGCCGTCCTTGAGCGTCTCGATGCGGCGCACGTCCAGGCGCACCGACGCGTAGAACTTAAGCGCCTTGCCGCCGGTGGTGGTCTCCGGCGAGCCGAACATCACGCCGATCTTCTCGCGCAGCTGGTTGATGAAGATCGCGGTGGTGCCGGAATTGTTCAGCGCGCTGGTCATCTTGCGCAGCGCCTGGCTCATCAGGCGGGCCTGCAGACCGACGTGGCTGTCGCCCATCTCGCCCTCGATCTCGGCGCGCGGCACCAGCGCGGCCACCGAGTCGATGACGATGATGTCGATGGCGCCGGAGCGCACCAGCATGTCGGCGATCTCCAGCGCCTGCTCACCCGTGTCGGGCTGGGAGACCAGCAGCGCGTCGGTGTCGACGCCCAGCTTGCGGGCGTAGTCCGGATCGAGCGCGTGCTCGGCGTCGATGAACGCCGCCACGCCGCCCGCGGCCTGCGCGTTGGCCACCGCGTGCAGCGCCACGGTGGTCTTACCCGAGGATTCCGGGCCGTAGATCTCGACGATGCGGCCGCGCGGCAGGCCGCCGATGCCCAGCGCCACGTCGAGCGCGATCGAGCCGGTGGGGATCACCGAGATCGGCTGGCGCGCCTCCTCGCCGAGGCGCATGACGGCACCCTTGCCGAAGCTCTTCTCCACCTGGGCCAGCGCGAGTTCGAGCGCCTTGTCCCGGTCGTACGCCTGTGGTGCCATGGTCTTGATCCCCTTTTCGACGGGTAAGTCTCGTTCTGTGGTTGGCGCCTACAGTAGAGCGCGGCACCGACAAGTTCTGGCGACCAGCCTAGACGAACAGGTGTTCGAGTCAAGCGACGCGCCCGGCGCGCATCGCACCGCTCCCGCCCGCTCCGGCGAACGCCGCGCGATCAGCGCACCAGGGCGATCCGGTCGGTGTCCAGCAGCGTCTGCGCCTGTTTGAGCACGCGCAGGGAAGGCGTCACTTCCACATCGGTGATCCCGTCCAGCGCGCCGAGCCGCTCGGTCACGTAGCGGTAGAGATCCGCGGTGTCGCGGCAGATGATCGAAGCGAACACATTGGACGGCCCGGTGGTGGCGGCGACGAACACGATCTCCGGGTGCGTCGCCAGCGCGCGCCCCACCGCGTCCAGATCGGCGGGCCGCACGCGCAGCCAGAGCGCGCCGCGCACGCCGTAGCCCATCCGCTCGATGGCGAAATCGACGTCGAAGTACAGCACGCCCGCCGCGGTCAGCTCGGCCATGCGCCGCGCGACTCGCGGCGCTGTCCACCCGGTTTCGGCCGCGAGCTGGGCGTATGGAGCGCGCCCGTCCCGGCCGAGCAGCGTGAGCATCGCCTCGTCGGCCGCCGAAAGGTTCACCGGTGCGTCCGGTCCCGCGTCCGCGGTCCGGGGCCGGGCGGGGCCGAGTGCGTCGAGCTGGGCGGCGGTGAGCAGGTGCCGATAGCGCGGCCACTCCTCGTCGAGCGGAAAACGATGGATGACCTCGTACGCGGTCAGCGCCAGCACTTGCGGGGCGCGCGGCAGGATCTGCAACAGCAGCGCGTCGCGCCGCTCGATCGAGCGCGGCCTGCCCACGCAGGTCACCTCGGAGCCGGTGGACAGCAGGGTCACCCAGCTCAGATCCGGGAACCGGGACAGGGATTCGGCCAGCCGCAGCGCTTTGTCCGGTGTCGATTTCAAGCGCAGCACCCAGCGCGCGTGACCGAGCGGCGCCGCGTTCACCTGTCCGGCCACGTGCAGGATGCCGCACTGCCGCAGCGCGCGGTAACGCCGCGCCACCGTTTGCTCGGAGACGCCGAGAGCGCCGCCCAGCCGGGCGAATGGCATCCGGGCGTCGTGAACCAGCGCGTGCACGATCTGTTTGTCCAGGACATCCAGATCGGAAGATTCTCTCGGACCACCATCGCGCACAGGAGGAATCTAACGCAGTTGTCGCTGCGGCTAGGGGGATCCATCCGATTGCCGCACGCTTGGCGTCGAAATCATTCGAATCCGCCGTGGAGGCTCCCGTGAGGAAATGGCTCCCCTTGTTCGCCGCGTGCCTCGGCACGCTGATGCTGCTCATCGACGTCACCATCGTGAACGTCGCCCTGCCGGACATCGCCGCCGATCTGGACACCGGATTGTCCGGCTTGCAGTGGGTGGTGGACGGCTACGCCTTGGCGCTGGCGGCGCTGCTGCTGGTGCTCGGCTCGCTCGCCGACCGGGTCGGCGCGAAGCACGCGTACCTGGCCGGATTGGTCGTCTTCGCGATCGCGTCGCTCGGCTGCGGCGTCGCCGAGAACGCGGCGGCCCTCGTCGCGGCGCGGGCGCTGCAAGGCGTCGGCGGCGCGGCCATGTTCGCCACCACGCTGTCGCTGCTGCACGCCACCTACACCGGCCGTGACCGCGGCGTCGCCTTCGGCGTCTGGGGCGCGGTGTCCGGTGCGGCGGCGGGCATCGGAGTGGTGCTCGGCGGCGTGCTCACCGAGGCGCTGTCGTGGCGCTGGATCTTCTTCGTCAATCTGCCCATCGCCGTGCTGGCGATCGGGCTGACCGCCACCGTGTTCCCGCCCGTCCGGCGGCGCGTGGGCCGGGTGGTGGACGTGCCGGGCATGCTGGCCTTCGCGACCGCGGCGATGGCGGTCACCTACGGCGTCATCCGCGGCGGTGAGCACGGCTGGACGGACGCGGCCGCCGTGACGGCGTTCACGCTGGGCGCCGCCGCGACCGCGATCTTCGGCTGGGTCGAAGCGCGCGGCGCCGCACCGATGCTCCCCTTGGCACTGCTGCGCAACCGCGATTTCGGCGCGACCCTGTTCGGCGCGTCCGGACAGACGTTCGCCGCGTTCGCGAGCACTCCCCTGATCTCGCTGTGGCTGCAACAGCAACTGCGCATGTCGCCCCTGCACGCGGGTCTGGCGATGCTCCCGATGGCCGCGACCGCGTTCGTGGTGGCGGGCGCTTTCGGTCGGCTGCTGCACGATGTCGCGCCGAAATGGACCATCGGCGCGGGGTTGGTTGTGGTCGGCCTGGGCAGTTGGCTGCTGATGATCGTCGGCGCCGAGTCCTCCTGGGTCGCGCTGATCCCGGGATTCGTGGTGATCGGCATCGGGATCGGCGTCAACGCGCCCGCGCTGGTCTCGGTCGGCATGGGGGCGGTCGCCCCGGAGCAAGCGGGCACCGCCGCGGGTGCGGTGAACACTGCCCGGCAACTGGGCCTCGCGCTCGGCGTCGCGGTGCTCGGCACCGTCTTCCGCGGGGTGGCCGACGCCACGCAGCCGATGACGTTGCCGCACTTCGTCGCCGGGCTCGACGCGGCGTTCGGCATCGCGGCGGCGGTGGGCATCGGATTCGGACTGGTCGCGTTCGGACTGTTCCACCGGAAGCGCGCGGACGCCGGATCGCCCGAAGCCGAGCGGCAGGCCGTCGCCGCCTGATCGCGATTCGGCACGAAGAGACGGCGGCGTCCCGGACGGGCCCGCCGTTTCCCGTGCCCCTGCGGCCCTAACGCTGCGGCAGCACCGATTCGTCACCAGGCTCGCGTGGCCCGAAGATGCGCCGCTCGGATTCCCCGATCGGGACATCGTTGATGCTGGCCTCACGCCGGGACATCAGCCCGTCCGGTGCGAACTCCCATTGCTCGTTGCCGTAACTGCGGAACCACCGGCCGGACTCGTCGTGCCATTCGTACTGGAACCGCACGGCGATGCGGTTGCCGTGGAAGGCCCATAGATCCTTGCGCAGCGCGTAGCCGTTCTCGATGGACCACTTCCTGGTGAGGAAATCGACGATGGCGTCACGGCCGGTGAAGAACTCGTCGCGATTGCGCCACACCGAATCTTCGGTGTACGCGGCGGCGACCCGTTCGGGATCGCGCGTGTTCCAGGCGTTTTCGGCTGCCCGTACCTTGGCTTCGGCGGATTCCGCGTCGAACGGGGGAAGAGGAGGTCGCATGGGACAACTCCTTCTCTCGAAGTTTCAGGGATTCACGGGAGAAAGTTCGGCAGGGCCCCATCGCAGCGCTCCCGTGGATCGCTCGACCACCTCTTCGATGGTGAAATCGAGGGAGCACTGCGCGCCCGCCGTGAAGGTCTCGGGCGCCCAGACCAACTCGGCCGTGCCGGTGAGCTGCAACGTGGCGCCCGTGGACCAGTCCGGGATCAGGATCCCGCAGCGGGGGTTGACCGCGAGGTTGCCGAGCGTCATGAACATCGAATTGCCCCGATAGTCCGGCCAGCGCAGCCGCGTAGGCGAGAGCACTTGCAGGAAGCCGGGATTGCCGCCGCGGTGCGAGGCGTCGGCGTTGCCTTCCTCGTCCGCGGTCGCGACGAAGAACGTGTCGGCCGAGGCGATCGCGGACCGCTGCTCGGCATCCAATTCGGCACCGCGACGCACCCCGGACGTCGTAGCGCCGGGCGTGTAACTCGCGACGTCCCGCCGCGAGATGTACTTGGGACAATTCGAGTACACCTGATCTGTGACGATGCGCAAGCCCGCGTCCTCCGGCGCGGACCTCCCATTGACGCGCATCCGCCTGCGCCGCTGCGGTTGCAGGGCGATCATGCCGACGCGAGACCGGCGGGTCAGCGCTTCGTGCAGCGGGTCGGCGGCAGCGGGCATGGTGCCGATCGAAATGGTCCGGTCGTCCACCGCCCGGACGAATCCCGGCTGCCCGACCAGCTCACTCGCCCACAGCCTGCCCGCCGCGTCGGCGGCGGCGAGCACCACCATCCGCTGTTCGGCCAGGAAATCGGCCGCGACCGTAGGGATATCGGGGCGGATCATGCGACCGACCCGTCCGGCGATGTCCGCCTGCCCCATCCGGCGCTGCACGTCGACCTCCCCGCGGTGGAACGCCTCCATCGCGATACTCCCTTCGCTACGCGGCCGGATCAGAAGAAGCCGCAGGTCGGTGCCGCACCGCTGGGCGCGGGAGCGGATTCCGCGCCACTGGGCGCGTACACCTCCAGCCGGATCCCGTCGGGATCGGTGAAGAAGATCCCACCGGAGGCGACGCCCTCGCCGTGCGCCACCACGCCGTCGTGGGCGAAGGCGACCGAGAGCTCACGCAGCACCCGTTCCACCGCGCGCACCTCATCGATGCTGTCGACCTGGAACGAAAGATGATGCAGCCCCGGCGTTTCGGTGGAGAACGTACCGCCGCTCTGCTGCCACAGCGTGATGACCAGCTTGCCGTCGCGACCGAGGAAGGCCCAGCGGCGCTGCTCGTCGGCGCTCGCGGCGAGCTGTTCGAAACCAAGGGCCCGGCGGTAGAAGTCCACCGAGCGATCCAGATCCGAGACATTCAGGCCGATGTGCCCGGTGCTGAGCTGAGGTGCGGCGACCGCGGTCATGAGTTCCTCCTCGGAAGATTCAACCGCATTATGCGGTTTCACTGGTTAGAACGTACCGACCCGGGAACAATGGTGTCAACCGTCTAAATTATTTTCAGCGGTTAGAAGGAGGTGACGGCCGTGGACAACGGCGTCCACTCGGTACCCTCGGGCATGCCCGATCCACGCCCCCACCTCGGTGAACCCCTGGCGCTCGATCTGCTGAACACGAGATGGATCGAGCACGGACCACAGGACCTGCTCACCGATGTCACCGGCCTGCGCACCTGGCTGGCGTCGGCGGGCCTCACCGATCGCGCGACCGCCGACGAAGCCACCTTGAACGCGGTGCTGACCGCCCGGACCGCCATCTACGACGTGGTGGTGCACGCTTCCCCCGCCGGACTCAACGACGTGCTGGAACACGGCCGCGTCCGCCGCGCGCTCACCGCGTCCGGGCCAGCCGACCTGGTGGACGTCCCGGAGCGAGCTTGGTTGCCCGGCTGGCTGGCTGCCGACAATCTGCTGGAGCTGCTGCGCACCGCACCCGATCGGATCCGCCAATGCGCGCATCCGGAGTGCGTGCTGTTCTTCTACGACACCTCGAAGAACGGAACCCGCCGCTGGCACTCCATGGCCACCTGCGGCAACCGCACCAAAGCGGCGCGGCACTACGCGCGAAAGCCCTGAGGCTCAGAACAACTCGTCGAGCAGCCGGTAATACGTCAAGCGGCTCTCGTCCGGCTCGGCCAGTCCGTAGGCCGCGAAGAAGGCCGTCACCTCCGCTTCGCCGAAATCCGCGCGCAGGTCGCGGACGGCGAGCGCCAGATCGCGGTAACAGTCGGAAACACCGAGCCCGCCGACATCGAGGAGGACGCCGTTCGCCAGCACGTTCGGCGGGGTGAAATCACCGTGCGCCACCACCAGATCCTCACGCTCCGGCCGCTGTGCCAACAGCCGCTCGAGGATCTCCGCGGGGGTGGACCCGGCGTTGTCGTCGTCGAAATCGTCCGCGTCCACGAGACCTTCGACCACGTTGCGGCGCGCCCGCGCCAGCACGACGTCCAGGCGTCCGTCGAACGGGCACTCGGTGACCGGAATGCTGTGCAGCCGGCGCAACAGGGCGCCCAGCACGGGGCCGATCGAGGCCGCGTGGGCGCCGCCGGAGCCCGCCGACAAGCTGGGCGCGCCTACGTCCGCGAGCACCAGCACGTCGTCCTCGAACGCCGCCACCTCCGGCACGGCGATCCCGCGCTCACGCAGCCAGGTGAGCCGCTGATACTCGGCGACGGCCTTCGGACCGCGTTTGAGCCAGTAGGCGCCGTCGACGCGCACCACACCGCCGCTCATGCCCTCGTGCTCGTCCGACCAGCTCGGCGCCTCGCCCAACAGCGCCGCGACGGTGGGCGGCAACGGAATCGGCAGCTCGGCCAGCGTGTCCAGCGCGGTGCGGGTGGCTTCGATCTCCTCGGGATCGCCCTCGGCCACGCGCAGCCGCATCGCCTCGGCCAGCAGTTCGCGCGCCTCGGCCAGGTGGTTCCGTTCGGCGAGCGCCTTGCCCAGGTGCTGCACGGCGAACGAGAGCACCTCCGGCGCGGCTACCCGCGCGTGTTCCACGGCGCGGCGGTACAACGTCTCCGCGGTGCCCGCGTCGCCGCGATAGCGGTAGACGTCGCCCAAGTTGATCCACACGGTGATCCGGCGCCGCTCCGTGTCCACCAGTTCGAGCGCGCGATCGAGGTGGTCGAGCGCCTCGTCGTAGCGGCCGAGCAGCATCAACTCGATGCCGGTCTGCCGGTAGCTCGCGAAGTCGTCGGGGCGTGCCTGCGCCACCCGGACCGCCAACCGTTCCGGGTCGTGCGGGATCATCCGCTGCCGCTCGTCGAACCGGTACAGCGGCTCGTCGCGCTCCACCTGCCCGGGGACGCTCACCAGCGCGTCCTCGGCACGTCGAATTCGGCGCACAGGGCGCGCCAGACGTCGCGGGGATCGGTTCCGGCCTCGATGGCGGCGGCGCCGGTGCGCCCGCCCAACGCCGGGATCACGTGGTCGGACAGCAGGGCGTCGCCGCGGGCCACACCGAACTCGGTGTGCAACAGTTCCTGAAACTCGGTCAACCGCACCGTCCCGAACTTACTCCCGTCCCGCGCGTTCGCTGGTCAGGGGCACGCCCGGCACCCGCTCCGGTCAGGGGTGGACGGCGTAACAGACCTGGTGGCACAGGGCGACAGGGTCCGGGAAATCGCGCGTGGCGGCGGCCTCCCTCGCCGCTCGAGTGTAACGCGGGTCGGCGAGGATCGCACCGACCGCGGCACGGACGGCCTCGGGTGAAAGCGGCCGGACGACGATCGAACTACCTTGTCGCGCCACGCGATTGGCCAGCTCCCACTGGTCGCCGCCGCCGGGAACGGTGACGATCGGGACGCCGGCGGACAGCGTTTTGGCGAGCAGGCCGTGACCGCCGCCGCCGACGACGACGGAGGCGTGGGTCAGCAGTTCGTCTTGCCGCCCCAACCCCGCCGTGGCCCATGGCGGAAGATCGGCGGGCGGCGCGTCCAGCATCGAAATGGCCACGCGCACACCGGTTCCCTCCAACGCCCGCAGAACCGTCTCGGCCATGCCCGCCACACCGGTGTGCGCGGTCGAGGGGGCGACCACGACCAGCGGCGCGTCCCCGGGCGGCAGGTCCAGGATCGCGTCGGTCGGCTCCCACAGCAGTGGGCCGATCACGTGGGCGGATTCCGGCCAGTCGGGGCGGGGTACCTCGAGCGCGGGCAGGGTGGCGATCAGGCGCGCGGCGGGCCCGGGATCGACCGCGGGGAGGCCGACGCTCTCCCGCGCCCGCTCCCGCTGGCGACGCCCGTTCCGCAGGGCGCGTGCGGTCATGCCGCGCAGTACGCCGTCGCGCACCCGACCACGCAGACCCGAACCGGGCGCGAGCCCGCTCCCGATGGGCGGCAACCCTTTCGACGGCAGGTACAGCGGATGCGGGGACAGCTCCACCCATGGGACGCCGAGCCGTTCCGCGGCCATGCCGCCGCCCGCGGTCAGCACGTCGGAGATCACCAGTTCGGGCAGCATGGCGCTCAATTCGGGCAGGATCTCGGTAGAGATGTGCGCGGCCCGCTCGTGGATGCGCTGCCCGGCGTCGGCGTCGTCGTCCACCGGTCGCGGCGCCAGGCCTTTCAGTCTGCGCACCCCGATTCCGGCGGCGAGCGCGGCGTCGAACCACCGCGGACCGGTGAACAGGACCGGCTCGTCACCGGCCGCCAGGAATCTCGAGCACAGCGCGATAGCGGGGAACGCGTGACCGGGATCGGGCCCTGCGACGACGGCTACTCGCATCCGCCTAGCCTGCCACACCCCCTTCGGGGCCGATCACACCCGCATCGCGGCACTCGCCCGCTACAGCTTGCTCACCGTCGACTTGTCCGAGCCCGAGACCGCCTTGTACAGCAGGTACAGCCCGAACACGATGGCGCTGATCACCAGGATCGGGAACAGGCCTTTGATCAGCGCGCCGATGACGGCCAGCGCGATCCAGACGACCGCGACGATGCCAATGATCTTCCACAACATTTCGATGCCTCCAAGGAGTCGGTTTCCGCTTCGAGCATGGCACCTGAATCAGCGGAAATCACCAGGTGAGGAGGCATTTCGGGGTGTAAATCAGGGTTCCCCCTTAGGCCGGCGCCCCGCTTGTCGCGCGGCGATCGGGGTTTCGCCGCCGACCGAAGGTCTCCCGTCCCGAATACGCCACGATGGTGTGCGCGTCGCAGGACGCGCACACCATCGTCGAGGACGAGCCGATCAGCGGGGCTCGGCGTCCGGCAACTCGCCGGCCAGAGGATCGTCGTGCGGCATGCCATCCGGTTCCCGCATACCGAGATCGGCGGTGTCGACCGCGTAGGGGTCGACCATCGGATCCAGGCCCATGCGCGACCGATCGCCGGAAGCCGGCATCCGCAACGTCTCCTCGTCCGGACCCGGATTGTTCCGCATACGCGCCGTCGCGACGCCTCCCGGCTCCCCGGTCCGCCGCTCCGGCGGGCGGGTCATCGCGGGGCGGGTGCGCGGCGGCTGCGGCACCGGCTGCCTGCCGTAGACATCCCAGGCGGACTGATCCGGATCGATCTGGTAATGGTCGAACAGTTCCTGCTCGGCCTGTGGGCTGATCTGCCCGTTGTGGTCCAGCTGCGGCGAGGCCTTGACCGCATCCTTACCGACTCGCACCTGCAACACGGCCGCCTCGGGGCGATGCTCGGCGCCCGCCAGCGGGACCAACGCGTCGGCGCTGAACAGACCGGTGGATACCGCGATCCAGGTGGGCGATCCGGAATTGTTGTCGACGTAGACCCGTTTGACCTTGCCGATCTTCTCGCCTTCGGGGCCGTACACCGAGCTGCCGATGAGCGTTTCCAGCATTTCAGTCATGGGGTTCCTCCGCAGTTCGTCCGTGCGATGCGCAGCTCGACAGAACGCGGCTGTCCACCGCGCGTGCTGGGAAAAGCAGTTCAATCGCTGGTGGGTCGATCGGTGACGTCGGGGCTCGCGGCGACGCGCTGCGTTCTGCGCGACAGCCGCACCGGGTCCTCGGCGCTGTCACACGTCAGATACCGGCTGACGTCCAGCCGCTGCGTGTCCTGGTCGAGCAGCGATCGACGGTAGGAAACATCGAGCATGACGTGCTCCTGCCAGTAGTGCATGTGCCCGGCCCCAGACGAGACCGGAAATGATCAGCTACATGTTGGCAACTACCCGTGCATCCCTCGACCAAACCAGGCTCAGCATCCAATTCGCCGACACGCCGCGACAAAAGCGATGACACAGCTATCTGATAGCTATTCGTTATCCATTTCGCTGCGAGCTCCCCGCGCGCCCACGCTTGATCAGCATCAGCGCCGACGGTCCGCTGGTGAATCGGAAGTCCTTGCCGCGATGGTCGACCTCGCCATCGGTGGCCAGCGACACCGCCTCCTCGGCGACCCGCACATCCACGCGGGAAACCCTGCGGTGCCGATAAGTGGGCGAGTACCCCAGCGTGCCGGTGAACGTCGCGAACACCAGCCGCAGCCGCGAGAACGGGACATCGGCGCGCAGGTAGCGGACATCGAGGGTGCCGCCGCGCAACTCCGGACGCGACATGGGGATCTGGTCGGCCGGGTGGTAGGTGCCGTTGCCCACGAACAGCATCCACAGCGCGGTGTGGGCGCCATCGACGGTGACGTGCAGCGGCTGGGCGCGGAACAGCACGCGCACCATGGCGATTCCCGCCGCGGGCCATTTGCCGATCCGCCGTTCCCAGCGCTCGCGAACACGGACGAAATCGGGATAACCGCCGAGACTGGCGGTGTTCACGAAGGTGCGCTGCTCGGCGCCGTCCAAACAGACACCAGCCACGTCGACCCGCACCGCTTCGCCCGCTTCCAGCCCGGCGACGGTCACGTCGGTCCGCTCCACTCCGGCGTCCCTGGCGAAGTGGTTCAGCGTGCCACCCGCGAAGACCGCCAGCGGCAACCGGTGACGGACCGCATACTCCGCGACGGCCGACACCGTTCCGTCCCCGCCGACGACGCCGAGTGCGCGCAGATCGTCGCGCCGCACCAGTTCGTCGACCCGCTCCTCGAAATCGTCGCCGCCTAGTTCCAGCACCTCGGCGGCGGGCAGTCGCGCACGCAGGTCGGCGAGCGCGTCGTCGCCATCGCCCGATCCCGCGTGCGGATTGCCGATCAGCAGCAATCCGGCGCCCTTCGGCAGCGGGTCGATGTGTTCGACCGGACCGAGAGCGGCGGGTTCGTCGTCGCGCACCGCCCACCACCGCCGAGTGACCAGTGCGACGGCGCTACCGAACAGCGCGCCCGCGACCACATCGGAGGGCCAGTGCACGCCGATGTGCACACGCGAATATCCCACCGCGGCGGCGATCGGGGCCACCGCGACGGCCGCCGCGGGCGATTCCAGCGCCACGCCCGTCGCGAAGGCCGCGGCGGAGGCCGCGTGCCCGGAGGGGAACGACGACGAGACCGGCGGCGCGACCAGCCTGCGCACGAACGGAACGGATTCGTCCGGCGGACGGCGGCGCGGGAACAGCGGCTTGGCCACACCGTTGGCCACGCCGCTGGCGATGCTCAGCGCGAGCAGCCCGCGCACCGCGCCGCGCCGGGCCGGGCCGGGCGATCTCCGGCGACGAACAAGATCGCCCCGAGCCCCATCCACAAGCGACTCTTGTCGGCGGCGGTGCTCAACGCCTTCAACGCCCGGTCCGCCGGAGTCGCCCGCACGCGCGCACTGCGGCCGACCAGCCAGCGATCCAGGCTGCTCGTCATTCCGATCACCCCGCCGTCGCGTTCGCGAGTCGAGAGAAACCGCATCGCCGCAGCCTACCGATCGCTCGAGCGCCGCGCCCACACGACCACTCGGTGCGGACTCGAGCGCTCGGGCGTGCGCGGGGGATCCCCCGGCGCGGTCGAGACCGATGCGACTTCAGTGCACGGATGTACTCTGATCTTCAACGCCAAACGGCGCTGCGCGACACCAGGGAAGGGATGATCCAATGACGCAGACACCCCAATCAGCACACAGTCATGCACTGAATCTCCTCTGACGGCCGGGACCCCGATGGAACAGACGAACGAGCTGGCACAGGAACTCGCGGCCGCGGCCCGGCGGCACGGTTCGGCGATCGCGGGAATCGTCGGATCGGCCGCCCGCAAAGCGTCGTGGGAAGTGCTCGACCTCATGGCCGAAAGCCGCGAACTCGTCGGCGCGGCGTTTCGGGCCAGGGCCGAAGAACTTCGCCGCCGGGACCGGCCGAGCTGACCGGCCCGGATCAGATCGGTGGCCGCGGCGACGCGGGCACCGATTTGTCGGCCACCTCGATGAGGGCCTGCGCCCACCCGTCCAGCCGGTCGGAGGCGTGGCGCAGATCCGCCACGATGGTGTCGAAGTTGTGCCGCACCACGGTGGTCTCCGGCACCGCGAGAATCCGGCCCGCCGCGACCACCACCTGCTCGTACTCCGTGACGCCCGCGTCGAGCCTGGCCAGGATCAGCCGCAGGTTCTCGGTGAGCGCCACCGCCGCGGGCGAATTCGCGCTTCCGATGGCCCCGAGCCCCTGTTCCATCGCCGTGATGTCGGCAGCCAGCGCATGGAGCGCCGCCGCGCCCGAGGCGGCGGTCTCGAGCATGTCGGCCAGTTCGTCCGGAGGCAGCCGACGCGAGCGGGCGATCTGAACGCCCAAGCCGTGCAAGGCCTTCTCCGCGCGCACCAGACGCGCGATCGACGGCCGGGCGTTCGACCATACCGGTGGCTGCTTGCGCGGGAAGAACGCCGCATGTGGCAGCGGCGCTCCCCGCAGTCGCAGATAGCGACGAGTGCTCAGCGCCGCACCGGTGACCAGTGCCACCGCGCCGCCGCCGACCACGACCACGGCCCATACCGGCGCCGAAAGGGCGACGAGGCCAACGGTTCCCACTGTGGTGAGGCCGGACACCGTGCCCAGCTGGAAGCTGCGGCGGCGGGCCCTGCGGCGGCGGCGCAACTCCCGCTCCCGTGGATCGGCCCAGCGCCGCACGGCGACGAGCGCGTTCTCACCGACTTCGCGAAGATTGTCCGGCAGGCTGCCCGGCTGTGGCGCGAGCGCGGCTTGGGCCCGGATCATCGCCGTCCCGCGCAGGCGCCGCGTTTCGGGCCGACGCTCGCGAAATGCACTGCCGCTCATACCTTCTCTCCCACCGGTTGCACACATCGGACAGACCGGGACCCGACTCGGCCGACGGCCGGCCGGTCGGGTCCCCACGCCTTGTCCTCCAGTGAACCAGCCCCCACCGACACGTGTTCGCCGAACACCAGGAGGCGGCTACTGCTGCGCGGCCTGTCCCTTGTTCATCTGCGGCTGCGCCGAACCGGCCTGTGCCGGATTGATGGCGGGCTGGGCGCCACCGGCGGGCAGCTGGTCCCCGCGCATGGACGCGCGGATCTGCTCCAGTTTGCTGTGCCCGGCCATCTGGATGCTGGCCTGCTGCACCTCGAGCATGCGGCCCTGCACCGAATTCTGCGCGAGTTCCGCGGCGCCCAGCGCGTTGGCGTAGCGGCGCTCGATCTTCTCGCGCACCGCGTCCAGGCTCGGCGTGCTGCCGGGCGTCGACAGCGTCGAATCCATCTGCTGCAGCGAGGCGGAGACCTGTTCCTGCATCTTGGCCTGCTCCAGCTGGCTGAGCAGCTTGGTGCGCTCGGCGACCTTCTGCTGCAACAGCATCGCGTTCTGCTCCACGGCCTTCTTCGCCTGGGCGGCCGCCTGCAGCGACTGGTCGTGCAGGACCTTCAGGTCCTCGACGGACTGCTCGGCGGTGACCAGTTGCGCGGCGAACGCCTCGGCGGCGTTGGTGTACTGGATCGCCT
Source organism: Nocardia sp. NPDC004718 (assembly GCF_053601535.1). NCBI lineage: Bacteria > Bacillati > Actinomycetota > Actinomycetes > Mycobacteriales > Nocardiaceae > Nocardia > Nocardia sp. NPDC004718. The sequence continues at coordinate 37,445 of NZ_JBSGCA010000012.1, read as the reverse complement.
TCTCGGTGTCGCCCGCAGCGGTGGCCTGATCGGCCAGCAGGACGGCCTGGCGTGCGTTGGCGTTGAGCTTCTCGACCTCGTCCAGCTGCCGGTTCAGCTTCATCTCCAGCTGACGCTGGTTGCCGATGACCGAGGCGGCCTGCTGCGAAAGGGCCTGGTGCTGCCGCTGGGCTTCCTCGATAGCCTGCTGAATCTGGACCTTCGGATCCGCGTGCTCCTCGATCTTCGCGTCGAAGAGGGCCATCAGGTATTTCCAGGCCTTGACGAACGGATTAGCCATCGATTGATCCCGCCTCCATCTGACATGCCGCGCTCCGGCGCGACTCCAGTGCGCGACCGTCACGCACCCGATATGTGCCTATCCTCCACCATGTGGCACCAGGGCCGGGCGAACCCGGCCCAACCGACGCCTACGGAGAATCTATCCGCTTTCCGCACCGGCCCGCAGCGTTGCCGCCGTGGCCGCATCTCGTCGCCGGTCACGCACCTTTCACCAGGACCAACATGTCCGATCGCGGAGCCGGGATGACGATCCGGGTGTCCTCCGCCAGCGGCAGCGGCCGCGCCGCGGCGTCGGCCGACATGGTTGCCGCCGCGGACGCGGACTCGGCTTGCGCGGCGGGCTCGGCCGCCGACCGCTCCGGCTCGGCCGCGGCGGCCGCGGCCTCGTCCGCGGGCGCGCCGGCCGTCGCCGCGTCGACACCGGCCATGATCGTGCTCACATCCCACAGCACCCGCGACAGCGGGACGTCCAAGGCTTCGCAGATGGCGGCAAGCAGTTCGCTGGAGGCCTCCTTGCGACCCCGCTCGACTTCGGAGAGATAGCCGAGACTCACTCGCGCCGATGTCGACACCTCGCGCAAGGTCCGGCTCTGGGCGAGACGCGCACGCCGCAGACTGTCCCCGATCGCCTCTCGCAGCAGCGTCATCTCGTTCTCCTTCGCTCCCGGTCGCGGGGCCGACGCGATCGCCGACCCCACGCATGCCGTTCTTTCTGGCACAACGTCGGAACCGGGGCGGATGGTTCCCGCCGGAAGCACCTCAGCCGCTCCGCCCGACGCGGTCGGCCGGATCCGTACCCGCCTCCCGCACACACCGCAGCAATTCCGCCACCGCCGTGCGCGTCGCACCGATTCTGATCGTCCACCGGTCGCCGGGGAGTTTCAACCGCATCACTTCGGTGTGCCCGGGACCGGCCAGTCCCAGGAAGACCGTGCCGACCGGGTGCCCGTCCTGGGAATCGGGGCCCGCCACGCCGGTCAGCCCCACACCCCAGTCCGCGCCGCAGCGCGTGCGCGCGCCAACGGCCAGCTGTTCGGCGGTGCTCGCCGCCACCGGGCCCTCGGCCGCGAGGACCTCCGCGTCGACGCCCGCGAGGCTGTGCTTGAGGTCAGTGGCGTAGACCACCAACCCGCCGCGCAGCACGGCACTGGCGCCCGGTACCCCGGCGATGGTCGCGGCGAGCAGACCCGCGGTCAGCGATTCCGCGGTGGCTACCGTTTGCCGCACAGTCACCAGCGCACGAACGAGATCGATGGCGGGCACGTCGGCGACCAGCGGATCGCTCATGCGCCGCGGTTCCGCCCCGGGCCGCCCGCGAACCACACCCGGGCCGCCTGACCGACGTAGTCGAGCCCGGTGGCCACGGTCAGCGCCACCGCCACATACATCAGCAGCATGCCGATACCGGCGACCCAGCCCGACAGCGGCAGCAGGAGCATGGCGATGGCCACCGACTGGACCAGTGTTTTGAGCTTTCCCCCGCGCCCTGCGGGAATGACCCCGCGCCGCACGACGATCAGACGCAGCAGTGTGACGCCGATCTCCCGGCCGCAGATCACCAAGGTGATCCACCAGGCCAGGTCGCCGAGCACGGACAAGCCGATCACCGCGGACCCGATCAGCGCCTTGTCCGCGATGGGATCGGCCAATTTGCCGAAATCGGTCACCAACCCGTATTTGCGAGCCAATTGCCCGTCGAACCGGTCGGTGATCGCGGCGAGGCCGAACAGCGCCGCGGCGGCGATCCGCCAACCGGTCTGGTGACCATCTCCGGCGAACAGCGCGACGACGAACAGCGGCACGATCGCGATGCGCAACATGGTGAGCACGTTCGCGATGTTCAGCAGCGGCGGGCCGCTCTCGGCCTGCGCGGGCGCGAAGCCGGGACGGATCGGGGCGGGCGCGCTCCAGGGGCGGTCCGTCTCGTCGGGTTGCACGCTCATGCCGTCGCCTCGCCGGCGATCGACTCGCTCACGGCCGCCTCGTCGGACCGCCGCGCCGCCCGGCGCGATGCGGTGAGTTGGACGGTTGGATCTGCGGCACACGTTCAGACTATCGGTAGCCGAGCCGACTACTGTGCACCCCATGACCTCTCGGGGACCACTAGGTGGTTCGACCAGCGACGCGTATCCGGGCGCGGCTTCGGCCGCGCAGAGCTCCCTCCCGGTCGTCCGACGCGCGCGAACCTCCGACGTGCCCGAGATCAAGCGCCTCGTCGACGTCTACGCCGGCCGCATCCTGCTGGAGAAGAACCTGGTCACCCTCTACGAGGCGGTACAGGAATTCTGGGTCGCCGAACTCGACGGCCGCGTGGTCGGCTGCGGCGCGCTGCACGTGCTGTGGGCCGATCTCGGGGAGGTGCGCACGGTCGCGGTGCATCCCGACGTCAAGGGCAGCGGTGTGGGCAAGCTCATCGTGCAACGTCTCGTCGCGGTGGCGCGCGAACTCGAGCTGGAACGGGTGTTCGTGCTGACCTTCGAGGTGGAGTTCTTCGGCAGGCACGGCTTCGTCGAGATCGACGGCACGCCGGTCACCGCCGAGGTGTACGCCGAGATGTGCCGCTCCTACGACACCGGTGTGGCCGAGTTCCTCGATTTGAGCTATGTGAAGCCGAACACTCTCGGCAATACTCGGATGCTGCTGACACTCTGAGCCCCTCCCCACAGGAAGCGATACCCGTGCCGATCTTCGCCGTCCACTACGCCTATTCCGAGGCCACCGCCGCAGACCGCGACGTCCACCGACCCGAGCACCGGGCCTGGCTGGCCGGTCTGCTCGAGTCGGGCACCCTGCTCAGCAGCGGTCCGTACCCGGACGGATCCGGAGCGCTGCTGCTCTTCCGGTCGCAGGACGCGGGACAGCTGAAGGACCTGCTCGCCCAGGACCCGTTCGCCCGGGCGAACCTCATCGACGACGTCCGCGCCGTCGAATGGGCCCCCGTCTTCGGCGCCTTCGCGCCCTGAGCGGCTACCGGTCCGCCCGGACCCGCGTGCGGAGCAGGCTGGCGACCGTCGCGACCACCAGGATGACCAGGATCACGCCCAGCGACACCGACGTGGAGATCTCCGGGACCGCGACGTGCTCGCCGCCGTTGACGAACGGCAGCGTGTTCTCGTGCAGGGCGTGCAGCACCAGCTTCATGCCGATGAACGCGAGGATCGCCGCCAGCCCGTAGGACAGGTACACCAGCCGGTCGAGCAATCCGCCGATCAGGAAGTACAGCTGCCGCAGGCCCATGAGCGCGAACGCGTTCGCGGTGAAGACCAGGTACGGCTGCTCGGTCAGTCCGTAGATGGCCGGGATGGAGTCCAGCGCGAAGAGCAGGTCGGCGAACCCGATGGCCAGTAGCGCCAGCAACAACGGCGTGACCACCCGGCGTCCGTCCACCCTGGTCACCAGCTTGTCGCCGTCGTACTCATCGGTGGTCGGCAGGACCCGCTTGGCCAGCGCGACAATCCGGCTGTCTCGTTTCTCCTCGACCTCGACCTCGTGGCCGCTCTCGCGCAACAGCTTGACCGCGGTGTAGACGAGGAACATGCCGAACAGGTAGAACACCCAGCTGAACGCGCCGATCGCGGCCGCGCCGACGGCGATGAACGCGCCGCGCATGGCCAGGGCGAGCACGATGCCGATCAGCAGCACCTTCTGCTGGTAGATCCGCGGCACCGCGAAGGTGGACATGATGATCAGGAAGACGAACAGATTGTCGACCGAGAGCGCTTTCTCGGTGACGAAACCCGCGTAGTACTCCCCGGCGTAGGTCGAGCCCCACTGCCAGGCGACCACGCCGCCGAACAGCAGCGCCAGCCCGATGTAGACCGCGGACCAGAAGCCGGATTCCCGGAACGTCGGCTCGTGCGGGGTGCGCACGTGGGCGTAGAAGTCGAAGACGAACAGGCCGAGGATCACCACGACGGTGATCCCCCATTCGAGTGCGGTTACGTGCATGCGGCGTGCCGATCGAAGAACATGATGTCCATAATGCCCGATTTGTCCGTTACTGCGCGATAGCGGGGTGATTGCCGCCCATAATTCCACATGCGTTCACCCGGCCGTTCGTGTCACCGTCGACGTTCGTGGCCGACGACTACCGCACCTCTTACTTCGAGACCGACGCCCGGTTCAGCCCGACCACCACGCACGAATGGAACCACGGTCTCGGCGAGGTCGTGACCGCGCTGCCGCGGCGGACCTCACACTGACCGGCCTGTTCGAACATCGCAGTGTTCCGTGGAACGCGCTGCCCGGCCTCACGACAACGGGCCGGGACGGTGAATGGCGGCTGACCCGGCACCCGGAAAGGCTACCGTTGAGCTATACCCTTCAGGCACGGAAGAACTGACCGGGTAGGGTCGTCGGCTAAGGAAAAGCGGTTCCCAACACCGACATCCGGTGTTACCTTCTGAGCCGGCGAAGATCAGACCACAGGAAGGCGAGACGATGACCGGGACGGCGGAGCGACAGCTGTCGCCGAGTGATGTCTCGCGCACCGGCACCGCGCTATCGGCTTGGTACGTCTCCTGGCGAGCCGCGCGGAGCCGCCCCTGAACGTGTCTTTCGCAGACCGTATCGAAAGGGGTCACTCCGCGGCGAATCGCCAGGAGCGACCCCTTTTTCGTGCGAACGGACGTAGCTCAGCCGGTAGAGCAGCGGGCTCCACAACCGCAGGCCGGGGGCTCGAATCCCTGCGTCCGTGCCCAATCCTTCAGGTCGGAACCCCGACCGATCCCTCGTAGCCCAATCGGTAGAGGCGCCGGACCTAGATTCCGGTAGATGCGAGTTCGAATCTCGCCGAGGGAACCAGCCGGATCACTCCGACTCGTCGGGGTCGCCGCCGTCCCCGCCGCCGCGGATCGACCACAGCAACCCTTCCAGTTCATCGGGTTTCACCAGCACGTCGCGCGCCTTGGACCCCTCGCTCGGGCCGACCACGCCGCGGGTCTCCATAAGGTCCATCAGCCGCCCCGCCTTGGCGAAGCCGACGCGCAGCTTGCGCTGGAGCATGGAGGTTGACCCGAATTGCGAGGTGACCACGAGTTCCACCGCCTGCAGGAAGACGTCGAGATCGTCGCCGATATCCGGGTCGACGTCCTTCTTCTCGCCGGCCTTCGCGGCGGTGACGCCTTCTTGGTATTCCGGCTCCGCCTGGTTCTTGGTGAACTCGACGACGCCGTGGATCTCCTCGTCGCTGATGAACGCACCCTGCAACCGGGTCGGCTTGCCCGCCCCCATCGGCAGGAACAAGCCGTCGCCCATGCCGATCAGCTTCTCCGCGCCGGGCTGGTCGAGGATGACGCGCGAGTCGGTCAGCGAGGAGGTCGCGAAGGCGAGCCGGGAGGGCACGTTGGTCTTGATCAGACCGGTCACCACGTCCACCGAGGGCCGCTGCGTGGCCAGCACGAGGTGGATGCCGGCCGCACGGGCCTTCTGCGTGATGCGGACGATGGCGTCCTCCACGTCGCGCGGAGCGGTCATCATGAGATCGGCCAGCTCGTCGACGATGGCGAGGATGTACGGGTAGGGCCGGTACACCCGTTCGCTGCCCAGCGGCGCGGTGATCGCCCCCGACTTCACCTTCTTGTTGAAGTCGTCGATGTGGCGCACCTTGTTGGCCTGCATGTCCTGGTAGCGCTGCTCCATCTCCTCGACCAGCCAGGCCAGGGCGGCCGCGGCCTTCTTCGGCTGGGTGATGATCGGCGTGATCAGGTGCGGAATGCCCTCATACGGCGTCAGTTCCACCATCTTCGGATCGATCAGGATCATCCGTACCTCGTCCGGCGTCGCCCGCTGCAGCAGCGACACCAGCATCGAGTTCACGAAGCTGGACTTACCCGAACCGGTGGAACCGGCGACCAGCAGGTGCGGCATCTTGGCCAGATTCGCCGAGACGAACTCGCCCTCGATGTTCTTGCCCAGACCGATCACCAGTGGATGGTGGTCGTTGCGCGTGGAGGGCGCCTTGAGCACGTCGGCCAGCCGGACCAGCTCGCGGTCGGCGTTGGGCACCTCGATGCCGACGGCGGACTTGCCGGGGATCGGCGCGAGCAGCCGGACGTTCTCCGTCGCGACGGCGTAGGCGATGTTGCGCGCGAGCGCGGTGATCTTCTCCACCTTCACGCCGGGCCCGAGTTCGACCTCGTAGCGTGTCACCGTCGGGCCGCGCACGAACCCGGTCACCGCGGCGTCGATCTTGAACTGCACCAGCACCTCGGTGATCGCCTCGATCATCGATTCGTTGGCGGCGCTGCGTTTCTTGGGCGGATCCCCGTCGGTCAGCAGCGACAACGGCGGCAACGTGTAGTCGCCTTCGACCTCACGGTCGGTGACGAACTCCAGCTGCTTCGGCGGCGGTGGCGTCTGATCCTCCACCACCGCGGCGGGGCGCTGCTTCTTCGGCTTCGGTTTCGGCGCGGGTTCCTCGGCCCCGATCTGCTTGGCGTCGCGCAGCGGGGGCTCGCCCAGAGACTCGGTGACCGCGTCGGGATCGCCGAACTCGTCGGGCGGATAGTTCTCCGCGGGCGTGCGACCGCGCCGCTTGGTGGTGGCGCGATGCACCGGGAATCCGTCGGCGTCGTAGTCGGCCGGGTCGTAGTCCCCGCGGTCGCCGTCGAATTCGCCGTATTCGTCGCCACCTGTCTCCGTGCCGAGGTAGCGGCGCAGCTTGGCGGGGACCTCGCGGACCGTCGTCCCGGTCACCAGCAACGCGCCGAAGACGATGGCCAGCAAAAGGATCGGGACCGAGAGCCAGGCGGTGAGGCCGTCGGTCAGCGGCCCGCCGGTCACGAAGCCGACGAAACCGGCTGCGCGGGAACGCCCGTGCGCGTCGGTGGGGGCGCCCGCGGCGATGTGCCACAGCCCGAGGACCGGCAGGCCGATCAGCAGGCCGCCGAGCACCAGCCGCGGCCGGATCTCGGGGCGCGGTTCGGTGCGCATCAGTACGACGGCGATCCCGGAGGCGACGAACGGCAGACCCGCGGAGGCCGATCCGGAAATCGCGCGGATCACGTCCTCGACCAGGTGGCCGATGGGACCGCCTGCCGACAACCAGACCGCCGCCGCTATCACGGCGCTCACCGCGATCAGCGCCAGCGCTACGCCGTCGCGCCGATGTCCGTGTTCGATCTCGCCCGCACGGCTCAGGGCGCGCGTGGTGGCGCCGAGACCGCGGGCCAGCATGGTCCAGCCGCTGCCGATACCCCGGGTGAGCACGGTCAGCGGAGCCGTGTCGGACGGACGGCGCGCCGGGCGACGGGCGGCGGTGGCGCGTCGGCGGGGCGTGGCGGTCGCCCTGGGCGTCGCCGTGCGGGGCGTGGCGGTGCGGGGCGTGGCCGCGCGAGACCGCGCCGCAGTGGTCCTCCCCCGCGCCGATCCCGCCCGCGCCCGACTGGTCGTGGTGCTGCGGGACTTACCTGCCATGGCCCCAGGCTAGCCGCAATCGCCCCATCCGGACCATCCGCAACACTGGTGCCGTTGCGCCTCTGGCGGCTTTTCGCCGGTCCCGGGTCCCGCGCGACGGGATGGCTGCGCGGAAATCAGAATGACCGGTCGGACTCGAGTACCGCCCGAACGGCCTCGGGAGCTCCGGCGGTATCCAGCCGCACCTCGTCCCGGCCGAAGGCATGCAATACCAGTTCCGACGGCTTGCCGGTCAACGTGACGACGTCCTCGGCGGCGGACCGCACCACCGTGCGCCTGCCGTCCGGCGTCGCCAGCTCCACCGTGACCGGCGCCTTGCGGTAGGCCATCCTGGCCATCTTGCGCAGCACCGACCACAGCTGATCCTCGTCGGCCGCGGGCAGTTCACGTGGCTGCCAACCGGGCTCGGCGCGGCGCACGTCCTCGTGATGAACGAACATCTCCGACAGATTGACCACGGCGTCGACCGGTCGCAGCGGCGACCACCACGGCGGGCCGGTACGCACCAGCTCCAGCAGTTCGGGGAACGGCTTGCCCGCCGCCTTCGCCTGCACGCGCTCGAGATACCCCGCGAGCGGCTTCAGCAGGATGCCCGGCGCGGCGTCGGGCCGCCGTTCCCGAACCACCAAGTGCGCGGCCAAGTCCCGCACCGTCCACGCACCGCAGAGCGTCCGCGCGTCCGGTCCCGCGGCCTCCATCGCCTCGACGATTCCCCGGCGTTCCCGCTGTGCCATAGTCACAGTCCCGAACATACCGACCGCTCGGCCATGCCGCCGCGCGGCACGACGCACCGCGATCACCGCAACCGCCGCGCCACCAGCCGATCCCGCACCGGCACCTCCCCGCAGCCCGCGGCCGACCGGAGGAACCGAGGCCCTGCCACACCTTGGGGTCATCCGGAACCGAGCCGCGATGATATTGCGGTTCAGGGGGTTTCACCGCACAGGAAGGCAGCGTGAGTCCCGCCTCCGAGTTGCGAGGCGGCTGACCGTGGGCCACACTTGGCGCCACGCCGATCGACGTGCATCCATAGCACGGCATTCGCGGCTCTCCCTGCCGGGAAATCTCCGGCTAGCGTAATGAGAATCGGCTCTGTACCTTGTCACTCGGTCCATCGGGTCGTGGGCCAATGACAAGAAGGGGCAAATCCTCGTGAAGAAGTTTGCTACCGGTGTGGCCGCGCTCGCGGCGGTAGGTGCCGCGCTGGCTGTCAGCGCGCCCGCCGCGAATGCCTACACCAACAACTACGGCGCGATCGCGCTGTCCACCTCCACCGGTCTGATCGGGTACTCCTACGACTACCCGAACTCGGCTGCCGCGGAGCAACGCGCGATCAACTCTTGTGGCGCAGGGGATTGCCAGTCGGTGGTCTGGTTCCGCAACGGCTGCGGCGCCGTGGCGTACTCCAGCGGCACCGGCACCTGGAGCTGGGGGTACGCGTCGTCGCGGCGCAGCGCGCAGGGACAGGCCCTGGCGCACAACGATTCCGATGCCTACATCGTGCACTGGAACTGCACGTCCAACCACGGCTGACGCCCGGAATTCGAGAAGGAAACAACGTGAAGCACCGCACTTTCCGGACCACCGTGGCCGTCGTCCTCACCGCACTGGCGTGCTCGTTGACCGCCTGCGCCTCCAACGACGACTCCTCGTCCCCGAGCACCAGCGCCGCTCCCGGGCACCCCGCGGGTGAATTGGAGGGCGGCTCGGGCAAGGGCGACAAGGAGGCAGGCTCCGCGCCGACCACGCCGTCCTCGCCCGTATTGCCGAAGCCCACCACGCAGCAGCTCAACGAGCGGCTGCAGAAGGCGTTCGACCCGAACGTGCCGAACACCGAGAAGATCAGCTGGATCCAGGCCGCCGAGCAGGATCCCTATCTGGTCGCCAACCTCGTCGACGCCGCGAAGAAGCAGAAGGTCACCGTCGAGGTCACCAACGTGGGCGACCCGAAGGACGGCAAGCTCAAGGCCGACGCCAAGGTCACCATCGACGGCACCCCGGTGGACAGCGCGTTCATCCAATTCGTGTCCGAGGGCGGCCAGTGGAAGGTCGACCACACCTTCGCCTGCAACATCGTCAAGAGCGCGAAGATCGAGTCCGCGGCCTGCCAGGAGTAAGCCGCTACCGCGTGGGAAGCGCCGGGCAGCTGGGCTGCCCGGCGCTTTTCGCTGTGCGGAAGGTCAGACGCCGATCACGGTCGGCACGATCATCGGACGACGACGGTAGGTATCGGCCACCCAACGGCCCACCACGCGGCGCACGCCCTGCGCGATGCGGTGGGTGTCGGTGACGCCCTCGCCCGCCAGCCGCAGCAGTTCGGCTTCCACCAGTTCGGCCGCATCGAGCAGTGCGGTGGGATCGTCGGAGAAGCCGCGTCCGCTCAGCTCCGGCGTGCTCACCGCCTTGCCGGTGGTCTCATCGATGGCGACGGTGATGGCGATGAAACCGCCCTCGCCGAGCACCAGCCGGTCCGACAACGTCGATTCCCCGACGTCGCCCACCGAAAGCCCGTCGACGTAGACGTGTCCCACCGGCACCCGGCCGACGACCGAGGCTATGCCGTCGACCAGGTCGACCACCACGCCGTCCTCGGCGAGCACCACCCGCTCCTGCGGCACTCCGGTCGCCACCGCCAGCGCCGCGTTCGCACGCAGGTGGCGCCACTCGCCGTGCACCGGCATCGCGTTGGTCGGACGCACCGCGTTGTACAGGTACAGCAGCTCGCCCGCCGAGGCGTGCCCGGAGACGTGCACCTTGGCGTTCTGCTGGGTGATCACCGTGGCTCCGAGCCGAGCCAGGCCGTTGACCACCGCGAACACCGAGTTCTCGTTCCCCGGGATGAGCGAGGAGGCCAGCACCACCAGGTCGTCCGGGCGGATGTTGATCTGCCGGTGGTCGCCGCGCGCCATCCGCGACAGCGCCGACAGCGGCTCGCCCTGCGAACCCGTCGAGATCAGCACCAAGCGATGACCGGGCAAGGTGGCGGCGACGTCGAGGTCGACGACCACGCCCTCCGGCACGGTGAGATAGCCCAGATCCTGGGCGATCTGCATATTGCGGACCATCGAGCGGCCGACGAAGCACACCCGCCGCCCGTACTTCTGGGCCACGTCGACGACCTGCTGGATGCGGTGCACGTGACTGGCGAAGGACGCGACGATGACCCGGCCGCGTGCCTTGCCGATCACCGAGTCCAGCACGCCGCCGATCTCCCGCTCCGGCGTGACGAAACCGGGGACCTCGGCGTTGGTGGAGTCCACCAGGAACAAATCGACGCCCTCGTCACCGAGCCGGGAGAATCCGGCCAGGTCGGTGAGCCGCCCGTCCAGCGGAAGCTGGTCGAGCTTGATGTCACCGGTGTGCAGGGCGACGCCGGCCGGCGTGCGGATGGCGACGGCGAGCGCGTCGGGAATGGAGTGGTTGACGGCGAAGTACTCGCAGCGGAACGGGCCGTGCGCGCTGTGCTGCCCCTCGGTCACTTCGATGAGCTTCGGGTGCAGGCGGTGTTCCCGGCACTTCGCGGCGACCAGCGCCAGGGTGAACTTCGAGCCGACGACCGGGATGTCTGGCCGCAGCCGCAGCAGGAACGGCACCGCGCCGATGTGGTCCTCGTGTCCGTGCGTGAGCACGACCGCCACGACGTCGTCGATCCGGTCCTCGATGGGGCGGAAGTCCGGCAGGATCAGGTCGACACCCGGCTGCTGATCCTCCGGGAACAGCACGCCGCAGTCGACGATCAGCAGTTCGCCGCCGTACTCGAAAACCGTCATATTGCGGCCGATTTCGCCGATGCCGCCGAGGGCGACCACGCGCAGGCCGTTCTCGGGGAGAGCGGGCGGAGCGCCGAGCCGGTCGTGCGCGGCGATCGGATCCGCCTGCGCCGGAGGCTCTTCGACCCGCCGTGCACCCGACTGTCCCCGTCCGCGGCCCGCTCGCCGGGATCCCGCATCCTGCGTCCTGGTCTGTCGACGCGCCTGCACGGGCGCGGGCTGCTCGGCTGGAACGGCGGGCACCGTCGTCTCGTCGAGGGCCGGTTCGGGCAGCGCGACGGTTTCCGACGGCGTCTGCTCGGCCGGTGCGGCGGGGGCGGGGGCGGGCGCTCCCGCGGGACGGGACGCGCCGCGACGGCGGCGACGGGGTAGGGACTCGCTCACGAAAGCACTCCGACCGCTCGCAGGTCCGCGGCGAGCACTTCCAGCTGCTCGCCGGTCGGCATCAGTTGCGGCAGTCGCGGTTCGCCGACCTCCACGCCGAGCAGCCGCAAACCACCCTTACTCATCGCGACGCCGCCCAGCCTGGCCATCGCGGCGTGCAGCGGCAGCAGCGTGGTGTTGATCGCGCGGGCGCGCACGACCTCGCCCGCCGTGTACGCCTCCAGCAGCGCGCGCAGCCGTTCGGGCACGAGATGTCCGATGACGCTGATGAATCCGGCCGCGCCGACCGACAGCCAGGGCAGGTTGAGCGCGTCGTCGCCGGAGTAGAACGCCAGACCGGTGCTCGCGATGAGCTCGGCGCCCATGTTCAGGTCGCCCTTGGCGTCCTTGACCGCGACGATGCGCGGGTGTTCGGCGAGCTTGCGGATGGTGTCGCTGGCGATCGGCACCACCGACCGTCCGGGAATGTCGTACAGGGTGACCGGCAGATCGGTGGCATCCGCGACGGCGGTGAAATGAGCGATCAGCCCCTCCTGGGAGGGCCGGGAATAGTACGGCGTCACCACGAGCAAACCGTGCGCACCCGCCCGCTGCGCGTTGCGCGAGAGTTCGATCGAATGGGCGGTGTCGTAGGTGCCCGTCCCCGCGATCACGGTCGCCCGCTCGCCGACGGCGTCGACGACAGCGCGCAGCAGATCGGCCTTCTCCGATTCGGTGGTGGTCGGCGATTCACCGGTGGTTCCCGAGATCGCGAGCAGGTCGACGCCGCGGTCGACCAGGCGGGCCGCCAGCGCGACCCCGGCATCGACGTCGAGCTTGCCGTCGGCGCTGAAGGGGGTCACCATCGCGACACCTACCGTGCCGGACGCACGCAGCTCCGTTGGCGTCGATTCACCGTTCTTCATGGTCAGAAAGGCTACCCGGTCGGGGACACGCCCTCGACACCGTCGTCGGCGATCAGGCCGCAACAAGGACGCGAATCCATATCGACGACGGTCCGATGATGTCATTTCGCCGCTTGCCCGATGTCATCGATGACGTCACACTGACATCATGGATTTGAACAAGTACACCGGCCAACTGCGCGAGAACCTGATCGCCGCCGCGGCGCTGGGCGACGAGAAGACGCAGGCCACGGCGGCCGCACTGGCCGCGGCGACGGAAGGCCCGGCCCGCTTGGTGCTGCTCGCCGCGCTGTCGGACCTCGCCGCCGAGGTCAGCGCCGCGCTCGGCGACCGCACGGTGCACGTCTCGGTCGACGGCACCGACGCATCCATCGATGTGCGCAAGAGCACGGTGGGCGAGCAGAGCCCCTCCTTCGAGGAGATGACCGGGGACATCAGCAGGGTCACGCTGCGGCTGGTGGAACAGATGAAGGCGCGCGCGGAAGAGGCTGCCGCACAGAGTGGTCAGTCCCTGAACTCGTGGCTGTCGAGCGCCGTGCACGGAGCATTGCGCGATCAGATGCGCGGGTACGGGCCCAAACGAGACATCTGACCCGAACGCGCTACAGCAAGGCGGCGAGATTGCCGCGATCGCCTGTCGCGACCTCGTCCAGTTCGAGCCAGTCGGCCAGCTCGCGCAGCGCGCTGCCGAGGGCCTGCGCGGTGGCCGGAGTGTCGTAGCCGGGCTCGGCGAACGCGGCGGGCACCCACAACCGGCCGTTCGCGCGTTCCGCCCGCAGATCGACGCGGCCCACGAGTTCGCCGTCGAGCAGGAACGGGAAGACGTAGTACCCGTGCACCCGTTTGTGTTCCGGGGTGTAGATCTCGATGCGGTAGTGGAAGTCGAAGATCCGCTCCGTGCGGGCGCGGAAGAAGATGAGCGGGTCGAACGGGCACAGCAGCGCCGCGCCTTCGATGCGACGCGGCGTGGGAGTGCCCGCCCGCAGATAAGCCGGTTTCCCCCGCCCTCCACCTCCACCGGGATCAGCTCGCCCGCGTCCAGCAGATCGGCGATGGCGGGTTCGGTCTGGGTGCGCTGGAGGCGGTAGTAGTCCCGCAGGTCCGCTTCGGTGCCGATGCCGTGCGCGGTGGCGGCACGCAGCACGAGTTCACGAACGGCGTCCTGCTCGGTGACGTCGCGTGCCAGCACCTCCGCGGGCAGCACCCGCTCGGTCAGGTCGTAGTGCCTGGTGAACCCCACACGCGTGGCTACAGACAGCGCGCCCGCCGCGAAGAGTTGCTCGCAGATCATCTTCGTATCGCTGAGATTCCACCAGGAGCCCTTCGGCCGCGGCTTGTCCAGCTCCAGGTGGCGCTCCACCTCACCCGCGGTGGCCGGGCCCACCGCGGTGATCACGTCCAGGATGTCCTTGCCCAAGGTCGGATTGCGCTCGACCACCTTGCGCATGCCGGACCAGCGCCCGTGCTCGTATCGCCGCATCCGCCAGCGCAGCAGCGGCCAGTCCTCGACCGGGATGAGCGCGGCCTCGTGCGCCCAATACTCGACGAGCGACCGTGGCCGCCGCGAGCCGTTGCTCCACGCGGCCTGATCCAGGAGCGTGCGGTCGTAGGGCCCGATCCGGCTGAACACCGGCGCGTAATGCGCCCGCACCACCGCCGACACCGAATCCAGCTGCAGCAGCTGCGTCCGGTCCAGCACGCCGAGCACCGTCCGCCGCGTGATCCGGCCGGGCTTGCGCGCCCCGAAGCCCTGCGCCGCCAACGCCGTTCGCCGCGCCGCCGCCGCACCCATCTTCCGCATAACCGACAACGATGCCATGGGGCACCGACAGGTCAGGTGGATACCGTGACCGCGCCCGTGGCGTCGATCTCGGTGCGGCGGTCGCGGTCCGACGCGGTGGCCAGGACGGTCGCCAGGATGCGGCGGCCGGTCGGGAGGATGCGGACGGTGACCGAACCGTCGTTGGCGGCGTCCAGTTCCCTGGTGGCGGCGTCGATCACCTGCTGGCGCACCCGATGCGGGACGCCGGTGAAACCGCCGTCGTCGAGCAGGATCACCTCGACACCGCGGGAGCGGGCTCCGCGGGCGGCGCTGCTGAGTTGGTCGGTGGCCAGCTGCGGGGCCCGAAGCCCGTCGCGGAGTTCGGCTTCCAGGAGCCTGCACTGTTCCCGCTCGGCGGCGCTGAGTTCGTCGCCGTCGGCGATGCGTTCCAGGATCGGGCGCGCCACCGCGTCCAACCGAGCCAGCTGACGGGTGCGTTCGGAGTTCTCCGCGGCCATCGCGGCTTCGGCGGCGGCGCGCATGGCCGCTTCGTCGCGCAGCAGCCGCAGCGACCGCTGGGTGGGCCGCATGATCGCCGCGAACAGGGAAACCCCGGCGACCGTGGCGACCGGCACGATCGAACCGACGACGACGCCCTCCCGCAGCCCCGCCACCACACCGACCACGGCGATCACCACGCCGATGCCGGCGACACCGAGCCAGGCCGCGGCCGATCGTCCGCGCAGCACCAGCACGGCCAGCACATAGGACGCGGCGAACGCCGTCCACACCTGCTTCGACCAACCGTGCTCGACATCGAACGAGGTCAGGGTGGTGGCCAGCGGTCCGGAGGCCGCGACGAACACGGTCGCGGGCCAAGGCAGCGGGTCGGTCGGCGCCGCCATCACCACGACACCGGCCAGCGCCAGCACGACCAGCGCCGCGACCGCCGCGGCCACCGGCGATTCCGAGAAGTTCCGGACCATGTACAGCACGATGGTCGCTTCGAGCACCACCAGGAACAACCAGGCCGCGCGGTCGCGGAGCCCGAGCAGATCGCGCAACCCGAATTCGGCTTCCGTCTCAGCCATTTCCGCCCCATACCAACGTCACGGTCGTTCCCTCGCCCGGCTCGGATTCCACGAACCCGGCGCCGCCGGACAGTCGACGCATGCGGCCCAGGATGCTCACCGAGATGCCGAGCCGATCGACGGGCACCGCGCTCAGGTCGAAACCCGCTCCGTCGTCGCGGAACACCACGCGAATCCCGCCGGCGCTGATCGTCACAGTGACGGTCCGGCGCACCTCTCGCCCGACGACGGTGGCGTGTCGCAGGCTGTTGCGCACGGCCTCGGCCAGCGCGGCCGCGATCGTGCTCGCGGCGTCCACCGGCAGGTGCAGATCGTCGAATCCGGCCCAGCGCCGCGTGGTGAACCGGATACCGGGGTTCACCTCGTGCACGGCCGAGCGCAGGAACCCGATCGCGGATTGCGCGTCCAGGCGGTCGGGTTCGATCTCGGCGCCCCGGCACTCGTCGAGTTGTTCCAGGGTCCGTTCAGCCTGGCGGCGCAGCACCGGAGATTCGGTCCCGGCGCGGGAGGCATCCAGCAGAGTGGACAGCACGGCGTCGTGGATCAGCGCGGCGAATCGCGCTCGTTCCCGTTCCCGGGCCGCCGTGCCCGCGACCGCCGCCGCGCGGCTGCTCTCGATCGCCGACTCACGATCCACTCGGGCCGCCGCCGCCCTGGCATAGATCACGCACCACAGGAACAGCGCGCTCAGGCCCGCCGCCCTGGCGAAATCGCCCAGCAGCGCGAGCGCGGTGGTCTCCCGCAGCACGACCAGATTGGCCAGCGCGCTGAACGCCGCACCCACCACCAGGTAGGCCACGGCCAGCGGCGGACGCCAGGCGAGCACGGCCGCGAGCACGCCGAGGGCCAACACCCGATACAGCCACACCGAAGCCGCTTCGGCATTCGGCGTCGCGTACGCCACCGGAACCACCGCCATGGCCCCGAGGAAACTCACCGCTGCCGCGCCGGCCACCCGCTGGATCACGCGCGGGCCCATGCCGACCGAAACGACCGCGAGCACCGGGAACAGTCCGAACGCCAGCACCACCTCGACGATCGTCCACTGAACAGGAACGAAACGGCTCTGATCGGCGATCTCGGGCAGCTCCACGATCGCGGCGATCACGCCGGCGATGCCGATGGCGAAACCGAACCGGCGCAGGATGCGATCGGCGGCGCCCTCGGAGGCCTTCTCCCTGGACAGCGCGACGACTCCGCGACGCCAACGGCTCGCACGCGGCCGGTCGAGCGGGCGGGAACGGGGGTGCGACGGAGTGTCCAGCATGCTGGACGCGGTCATCCGCGCGGCTGCCGCTCGGGAACCGGCAACCACCCGTCCTCCACCGCCCGCTTGTAGAGGTCGGTCTTGGTGGGCGCCGGACGACCGGCGTCGGCGTACTTCTGCCGGATGCGGCCGAGATAGTCGTTGACCGTCTGCTCGGACAGACCGGTCAACCGCGCGACCCGGGATGCCTTCTCCCCGGACGCGTACAACGTGAGCACTTCCTCCTGGCGCGGGCTCAGGCCCACGTCGGACAGCTGCGGATCGCCGTCGATGGCGGCCGCCCAGTCGGTGGTGACCACCTGTTCGCCGCTGGCCGCACGGCGCACGGCGGCGACGACCGTCGGCACGTCCTCGGACTTGCGCACCACACCGAGCACCCCGGCGCGCGCGGCGGACCGCACCAGGAAGGCGTTGTCCGCGCCGGTGAAGACCAGCACCTCGATGCCGCGGTCACGCAGGGCGCGCACGTTGTCCTCGGGCGAGGACCCGTCGGCCAGCCGCAGGTCCAGCACCACCAGATCCAGCTTCGGCGCGCCGTCGGCGGCGGACAGCAGTTCCGGCACGGTGCCCGCGGTCAGCACCAGATCGAGATCCGTTTCCCGCGCGAGCATCGCGGCGAGACCGATCGCGACCGATTCGTGGTCCTCGACCAATCCGATTCGGCGCGGGGCGTTCTCGCTCCCTTCGGCCCAGGTCACCTGGCTCTCCCATCCCGAGATACTCGTCCACATCCCCACCGCGACAACATCGCAGACAGTATGCCGGGCAATGGTGCGCCATGGTCAGACACCAGAATTCGGGGGATCAGGGCATGAGCCCGGCCGCGAGCGTGGCGCCCAGCTCCCAGCACCGCTGCAAATCCTCCTTGGCGGGCGGACCGGAGACCACGACCGCGGCGGAGGCCTGCTCCCAGCCCAGTCCGGTGGTGATGCTCGCCACCCCGCGCTCGGCGCCCTCGGTGCCTTCGTTGCCGTGCAGATACAAGCCGTACGGGCGCCCGCGCGTGGAGTCCAGGCACGGATAGTAGAACGTGTCGAACGCGTGCTTGAGCGCACCGCTCATGTATCCCAGGTTCGCCGGACTGCCCAGCAGATATCCGTCGGCGGCCAGAACGTCGGACGCGGTGACGGCCAGCGCGGCTCGGCGCACCACCTCCACGTTTTCGATCTCGGGGTCCGTGGCCCCGGAGACGACGGCCTCGAACATCGCCTGCATGTGCGGGGACGGCGTGTGATGGATGATCAGCAACCGGGCCACCCTGCGATGGTATCGGCCCGCGCGATCGTCAGTCGGTGCCGCGCTCGTGCCGTTCCAGGGCGACCGCGCGGCGCATGGTCTCGCGGGCCCTGGTGCGGTCGCCGGCGTAGTCGTAGGCGCGCGCGAGGCGGTAGGAGACGCGCCAGTTGTCCGGGTCGGCCTCCCACTCCGCCTTGACCGTCGCGAAAAGCTCGTCGGCGGCCGCGCGTTCGATGCGGCCGGACGGCAGGCGCGGCAACGCGGAAGTGTCGAGTTCCAGGCCCTCGTCGTGGATGCGCCGCGCCAGATGCTGATGCGCCAGGGCCGCGCGCACCGTGGCCACGACGATCCAGACGCCCAGCAGCGGCAGGATCAGCACGCCGACGCCGATCACGATCGCCGCCACCTCGCCCGAACCGATCAGGCTGAACGCGATCCGGCCGAGCAGCAGGAAATAGAACACGAGCACCAAGATGAGCGCCGCGATCGGGGCGACCACCTTGACGATTTCCCCGCTGCCCTTACGCTCGGCAGGCTCCGAGCCGCTCACGGTCGCGCTCCACGCCGCGGCGCTCGCCACCGGCTCACAGGTCCAGGAAGGGGTCGAGTCCGACGGTGAGACCGGGGCGGTTCGCGATCTCACGCACGCCGAGCAGCACACCGGGGGCGAACGACGAGCGGTCGATCGAGTCGTGCCGGATCGTGAGCGTCTCCCCCTGCGTGCCGAACAGCACCTCTTGGTGGGCGACCAGACCGGCGAGCCGCACCGAGTGCACCCGCACCCCGTCCACGTCGGCGCCGCGCGCACCCTCCAGCTCGGTTGTCGTCGCGTCGGGACTGCGGTTCAGGCCCGCTTTGTCCCGGGCGGCGGCGATCAAGCCCGCGGTGCGGTAGGCGGTGCCGGACGGCGCGTCCGCTTTGTTGGGGTGGTGCAACTCGATGACCTCCACCGATTCGAAGAACCGGGCGGCCTGCTCGGCGAAACGCATGGACAGCACCGCGCCGATGGCGAAGTTCGGCGCGATCAGCACGCCTACTTCGGGGCGACCCGACAGCCAGCTCCGCACCTCCGCCAAGCGAGCCTCATCGAAACCGGTGGTGCCGACCACCGCGTGGATGCCGTGCTCCACCAGGAACTTCAGATTCCCCATCACCACGTCGGGGTGGGTGAAGTCGACGACCACCTGGGTATCCGCCGCGGCGAACCCGTCGAGCGAATCGTCCTTGTCGACGGCGGCGACCAGTTCCAGATCGTCCGCCGCCGTCACCGCCGCGCAGATCGCCTGTCCGACTTTGCCGCGCGCTCCGAGCACTCCGACCCGAATGGCCACCGCACCTCCTCGTTCCGTTTCCGGTCGGGATCAGCCTAGTGGGCCGGCCCGACCGCGAGCCCGCCGCCCGACAGTGCCCGGCGAAAGAGCGGCAACCAGAACTCCGCGCTGCCCTGCGCCGAGCCGAGCGGAGGCGAAGACGGCCGCTCGACGAACGCCGCCGGACGAAGTCCGCCCTCGGATTCGCGCCGGGCCGAGCGAAGGCGAGGAAGCCACCGATCACGTCGGGCGCGGTTCACCGGCCTCCGAGTTCGTCGCGCCTCCGAGGTTGACGACCATCCGTCGCAGGATCCGCAGGGTTCCGGCGAACCGCTCATCGCTGATTCTCTCCGCCAATTGCCTTCTGCGACGGGCGATCCGGACGAAGGCCTCGTCGTGAGTGACACGACCCTCCTCGGTCGGCGACAGCGCGCCCCCGTCGTCGGAGACCAGCCCGTCGGCGACGCGCCCGGCCAGTTCGGTCGGCCATTCGGAGTCGTCGGCACAGAACGTGTCGCGATGAATGGCCATCATTCCTCCTGTGCATGTTTTGCGACAATTAGATGTATTCACATATGAATTCCGGGGATGACAGAGTGAGGGAATGGACGAGGACGATGCGATCACCGTCGCCGTCGAAGCGGCGATGGTTCGGATCCGGCGCAGGCAGACACGCGGTGCGCTGAGCGACGGCGCGATTCCCGTCGCGGTGTTCCGCGCGCTGGACGCCGTGGCCGACGGCGCGGCCGACACGGTCGGCGCGCTCGCTCCCGCGCTCGGCGTGGATCAGCCGAGGGCCAGCCGCCTCGCAGCCCAGGCGGTGTCCTCCGGCCTGCTGGAACGCGTCGCCGATCAGCGCGACGGACGGCGTTCGGTCCTGCGCCTGACCGCCGCCGGGAACCAGGCGGTGGCCGAGGCCAGAGCGGGCAGGCGGGCCGCCATGGCCGCCGCCATGGCCGACTGGACCCCCGCCGAGCGCGCCGAGTTCGCCCGCCTGCTGGAGCGATTCATCGACCGGATGGACCGGCCCACCGGTTGAGCGACGCGCGCCCCCGGTCGAGCGGGCTCCGGCGGCGCACCGGATCAGTCGAAGACGATGACCTGCCGCAAGGCGTGGCCCGCGGCGAGTTCGTCCATGGCGCGGTTGATTTCATCGAGCCCGACGTGCGCCGAGACGAGCCGCTCCACCGGTAGACGTCCCGCCCGCCACATGCGGACGTACTCGGGGATGTCCCGCGACGGCACCGCGGAACCGAGGTAACTGCCGACGATGGAGCGCCCCTGGGCGACCAGCGCCAACGGCGAGATACCGGCACGAGCGTCAGGAGCGGGCAGTCCGACCGTCACGGTCGTGCCGCCCGGAGCGGTCGCGGCGACGGCGGTCTCGAAGGCACGGACGTTGCCCGCCGCCTCGACCACCACCTCGGCCTGCACACCGAGCTCGGCGACCTCGGCCGGGGTGTACGCCGCGTTTACGCCCAATTCCCGGGCGAGCGCCAGCTTCTCCGGCACGGTGTCGACCGCGATCACCTCGTGTCCCTCGGCGGCGAGCGACACCGCGACCAGCACCGCCGCCATCCCGACGCCGCCCAGGCCGACGACCATCACCCGGTCACCGGCGCCAGGTCGCGCCGAGTTCAGCAGAGCGCCACCGCCGGTCAGCACGGCGCAACCGAGAACGGCGGCGACCTCGGCGGGCACGTCGTCCTCGACCGGCACGACCGACCTGCGATCCACCACCGCGTGGGTGGCGAAAGCGGACACACCCAGGTGGTGGTGCACCTCGGCGCCGTCACGGGACAACCGCCTGCCGCCGTTGAGCAATTCGCCCGCGTTGTTGGCGACGCTGCCGGGCACGCAAGGCGTGCGACCGTCGGTCGCGCACCCCGCGCACTCACCGCACCGCGGCAGGAACGTCATGACCACGCGCTGCCCGGCCGCGATATCACCGTCACCGGGACCGACCGCTTCCACCCGGCCCGCGGCCTCGTGGCCCAGCAGCATGGGCACCGGACGGACCCGGTTGCCGTCCACCACGGACAGGTCCGAATGGCAGATCCCCGCCGCCTCGATCCGGACCAGCAGTTCTCCCGGCCCCGGCTCGCGCAGCTCCAGATCGCACACGGTGATGGGCGCCGACTCGGCGAAGGGCGCCGGCGCCGCGATCTGCTCCAGGACCGCTCCACGAATCTTCATGCCGCCGACGCTACCGCGCCCTGCGGTCCGGGCACATGGGACGGTCGCCGCTCCCCGCCACGTGGGGAGCCGCCTGCGTACGATGCCGCGCATGGGTGTGGATCTGGTGGCTGCGGTCGAGCGGTTGCACGCCGACCTGGCGACGTGGCTCGGGTCGCAAGCGCAGGCGGAGGTGTTCGAGCGGTTCGCCGCGGCGCAGCACGAACGGTTCAGTATGGTGACGACCGGTGGCGAATTGCTCGGGCGTGGCGCGTTGCTCGCGGGTATCCGCGGCGCGCGAAATGCTCTGCCCGGATTGGTGATCGAAGTGTCCGAAGTCGAGGAACTCCTGCGCTCCGGCGACATCGCGGTGGTGCGGTTCCTGGAGACACATCGGACGGCCGGGAGCGTCACCAACCGCCGCGTGACCGCCGTGCTGACGACCGATGACCCCGGCGCGGTTCGCTGGCTGTCGGTGCACGAGACCGAGTCCGCACCGACCTGACCCTTCCCAGCATCGGGATGCGCGCGATGCGTTCGCGTCCCGCCTGCCCGACAATTTCGGCCTCGTTCCCGGACCCGATTCGACGGTCGGGAACAAGGTGGACTCGAGGAGGTCGGTGCCGGTGGACCGGTGGGAATGCGACGGGATGCGCTCCGCCAACAGCGGAATCCGCAACCAGGTGGACCACATCCTGGATGCGCTCGCCGAGCAGCGCACCCACCTGTCGGAGGTGCGCGACCAGCTGGCCGCCCTGCGGTGCACGGCCGCGTCGGCGGACAAGTCGGTGGAGGTGACCGTGGATGCGGCGGGCATCCTCGTCGACGTGCGGTTCGCGCCGACCGCGCTGCGCAGCACACCGGAACAGCTGGGCCGTTCGGTCACCGAAGCGGGCAAACAGGCGGCTCGGCTGGCCCGTGAACAGCACGCGGCGATCATCGCTCCGATCGTCGCCGAGGCAGGCTCGATCCCCGACCTGCCGGATCTGGTCCCCGGCGCCCCCAGCTTGCGCGCGGTGTGGGAACCCGCGCGCGACGAACCGGCGGGCTGATGCGCTCGGGATCTCCGGGGTGGTGATTCCTCACCGGACGGGACGACCCGGGCGATCCGGGTCGACTCGACCGGCGAGGAATCACGGCCACCCCGAGCCCCGTTGCGGTGTAGGCGACTCGGGGTGGCTCGATAGTGCGGTTGTCGAATGTCGGCACATGGCATCTACCTCCGTTCTGGCGGGCAGCGCACCGGCTGCCGGTGGATGGGCGCGAGGATCAGGCGTACAGCTTCGCCAGGAACGTGTCCAGGTGGTCGCGCACCCGCTCGATCTTCTCTTCTGGCGTGAGATCCTCGCGGTATCGGCTCCCGAGCGCGGGGCGCTTCTTGTTGCGCGCGTAGAGCGAGCAAGCGAGATCGGTGCACATGTAGGTGCCGACCGAGTTGCCCCTACGGCCGGATTCGCCCGCCTTGTGCGCGGTCATCAGCGAGACTCCGCCGCCGGTATGGGTGGTCAGGCAGATCGTGCACAGCTGCGCCCGGCCGGTGCCGCCGGTGGCATAGCGCAGTGCCACGCCCACCAAGCGGTCGTCGCGCGGGGCGACCAGGTACCCGCGCCCGGGCAGCGACGGATCGCTCCAGCCGAGGAAGTCCAGATCCGCCCAGGGCCGTTCGTCCAGGTCCTTGGGTACCGGCAGCCGTTTGGCGTCGCCTTTCGAACAGTTGACGAACGACGACCTGATGTCGCGTTCGGTGACGGGTTCCACGATGGGTCTCCTTAGTCGATCGGTGGACAAACTCGAGCGAGGTTACGGTTCCGTGGTACGGGGAACAACGGATTTTCCACCCTCCGCGCACCGTGCCCAGTACCCGCCGAGTGAGCAGAAATCATCGAACATCGCTGCCTGCGAATCTGTTTCGGAGCCCACCTGCCGGGTATCCGCCGCAAGCGGGAGGTGAGGCGGGTGGCGCAGGGATTGCAGAAAAGGTTTACGACGCGACGCCGGCTGCGCGGGCCGGCGGATCTGCCGTGGCGGTCGTGGTGGGGCGCGGTCGAGCGGTCGGTCGGCGAGTTCCAAAGAGACAATCTCACCGACTGGGCCGCGGCGTTGACGTACTACAGCGTGCTGTCGCTGTTTCCAGGGTTGATCGTGTTGACCGCAGGGCTGGGCATGCTGGGACGCGACGACACCAAGGCGCTGATCGACACCATGCGCGAGATCGCGCCGGGCAGCGGTACCGATCTGCTCGTCGACGCGGTGAACAACATAGAGCAAGCGCAAGCACCGGCAGGACCGCTGGCGTTGCTCGGGTTGGCGTCGGCGCTGTGGACCGCGTCCGCTTACATCGGCGCGTTCATGCGCGCGACCAACGCCATCTACGACATCGCGGAGGGACGCCCGGTCTGGAAGACCGTGCCGGTGCGGGTCGCCCTGACCGCCGCAGTGGTGGTCCTGCTGGGCGCCTGCACCGTCGGCGTCGTCGTCAGCGGTTCGCTGGCCGAGCAGATCGGCCGGTGGCTCGGCCTCGGGCACGCCACGATCACGGTGTGGGGCGTCGTCAAGTGGCCGGTGATGATGGCACTGATCGGCCTGGTCTTCGCCCTGCTGTACTGGGCGGCGCCGAACGTGCGGCAGCCCGGATTCCGCTGGCTGACGCCCGGTAGCGCCATAGCCGTCCTGCTCTGGGCGGGCGCGTCCTGGGGATTCGCGTTCTACGTCGGCCACTTCGGCTCCTACAACCGGGTCTACGGTTCCCTCGGTGGCGTGGTCGTCTTCCTCGTCTGGCTGTGGATCTCGAACATCGCGATCCTGCTGGGGGCGGAACTCGATGCCGAACTCGCGCGTGCGCGCAGCATCGCAGGCGGCCACCCCGAGGAGGCCGAGCCATACTTGCCGCCGCGCGACGAGCCCGACGAATGAGCAACAACCGCAGGGGTTTCGCGCGGAAGCGCCGGCGCATCGGTGACGCAGCCACACCGCACAAGGCGTTTGAACCCGGCTGACCGAGGTAAGCCGAAGCCCGTCTGGATCGGCATTTTCGAGAGGATTCGCATGGCTCAGCGCACTGAAAACCCATTCGCCGGAAAGCCCGCGACCATGCCGTCGGACATCAAGGGGAAGCTGTCGGTGTTCGACCGCTTCGCGACAGCGGCCAGCGCACTGGCCTCCAAAGCGGGATTCTTCGTCTTCTGTGTGATCCTGGTCCTGGTATGGGCTCCGACGATCTTCCTCCTGCCGAGCGTCGACACCTGGCAACTGGTCATCAACACCGCGACGACGATCATCACGTTCCTGCTCGTCGCGTTGCTGCAGAACACCCAGAGCCGCTCCGACGCCGCCATCCAGCAGAAGCTCAACGCCATCGCCGACGGGCTGGCCGATCTGATGCGCGAGCTGAGTCCCGAGCACCCCGAACTCCTGCGTCACCGCCGCGAACTCACCGACGCCGTGGGACTCGAGAACCGGGAGAGCGCGGGATGATCGGCGCGCAGGCCGACAGCAGCCGGCCTGCGCGTCCGCCGATCCGTCACCGCTGCTCGGTGTCGCCGCTCTTGTCGGCTTCCCGGATCGCTTCGGCGAGTTCGCGGCGCAGGCGCTCGGCATTCGCCTCGTCGCCCGCGTCCGAGGCGGTGGTGATGTCCTGGCGCAATTGCGCGATCGTGTCCTGCGAAACCATAGGACCTCCTCGTCTCTCGGGACGGCGTTGTAGAAGGACGCCACCGCGCCCCTCGTGGTGAGGGTGGCCGCTGAGGTGCGGACGAAACACGTCGATGCCCACGCCACGCGCGCATCCCGTCCCAGGTGCCCGGTGCGAACGCCGCGCGGCGGGTAGAGTGGGAGTCGCCCGACGGTTGAAACGCAGCCGAAGCGGGTATTCACCTCATCTCGGTGCGTGCGGGATCGGAGCCTCGTCGCACTGTGTGGTACCAACCGCGCGTGCCTACCTGCCTGAATCGACCACGGTTGTGACCAGTCCGTACGTCGAAGCAGAGTAGCTCGACAAACCTTTACGACGTGCTGGGCGGGATGCCGTATTCGAAACAGCAGGAGTGTCGCAGCAATGGAGTCATTGGCCTTCCACAGCGACAGTTTGGGCGACACAGAGGAATTCCTCAATTCCAACTACACCAGGATGCGGATCGGCAACAGCACAGGTGTGGCGGTGCGCACGGACATCACCCGGAAAATGCTCGGTCCGGTGAGCCTGGATGATCTCGACCTGAGCTTCGACATGAAGTACGACGCTCAGCCGCTGGGCAAGATCTGCCTGTGCGAGGTGGACTCGGGGTCGATCGAAGAGAACTACGCCGACGGCACCGACTTCTTCCAGCCCGGCGAGCTCGGACTGCTCACGCCACCGGACCTGCCATATTCCGGGGTGATCCACCACGCCAGCTACCGCATCACGATGTTCGATCCCGCGCTGCTGACCCGGGTGGCAGCCTCGATCCCGGGGCACGACCTGGAGCCGGTGCGCCTGACGGGCCATCGCCCGATCTCCGCGGCCGCAGGGAAACACCTGTCCGACGTACTCGGGCATATGCGCGGTCTCGCCGCGGATCCTGTGGCCAGCAAGGCGCCGCTGATCGCGTCCACCGCCGTGCAGTATCTGGCCGCCACCGTGCTGCACGCCCTGCCGAGCACCGCACACCAGGATCCGACGGCGAGCGACCGCAACGATGCCCATCCCGACACCGTGCGGCGCGCAGTGGCGTACCTCGAGGCACACGTGTGCGACGACATCAGCGTGACCGACATCGCCGCCGCCTCCTATGTCAGCGCCCGTGCGCTGCAACTGGCGTTCCGCCGCCATCTCGACACCACGCCCATGGCGTATCTGCGGCGGCTTCGCTTGCGCGGGGCGCACGAACAACTGCGCGACTTCTCGCCCGACGACGGACACACGGTGACCTCCATCGCCGCGACATGGGGCTTCGCTCACCCGGGACGATTCGCGACCGCCTACCGCGGCGCGTACGGCCGAGCACCGCTCACGACCCTCAGCGCGTGACGCTGGGGCATTCGGCCCGGGACGAGTCCGGATGACCTCGGTCAGTCCCGCATGGCGCGCTCGCGCAGCTCGGCGAGCGTCCGTGCCAGAACGCGGGAGATGTGCATCTGCGAGACGCCGAGCACCGCGGCGATCTGCGCTTGCGTGCGCGATTCGAAAAAGCGCATGTGCAGCACGCACCGCTCACGCTCGGGCAGTTCGGCGAGCAGCGGAGCGATCGCCAGGGCCTCGTCGGTCAGCTCGTAGGACGGATCCTCCTCGCCGAAGGTCTCCGCTACCCGGACCGAGGTGCTGCCGGTCTCGTCGTCCTCGACGACGGCGTCGATCGAGTTCGTGGAATAGGCGTTGCCTGCCAGCAGCGCTTGCGTGACTTCCGTCAGGTCGAGATTCAACTCCACGGCGATCTCCAGAGCGGTCGGCATCCGTTCCAGGCGCTGGGAGAGCCGCTCCACGGCGGGGCCGATGGTCAACTGGATCTCCTTGATCCGGCGTGGCACTCGGACCGCCCAGCTGTGGTCGCGGAAGTGGCGGCGCACCTCGCCCATGATCGTCGGAACCGCGAACGACAGGAACGACGGTCCCCGCGCCGGGTCGAACCGATCGACCGCGAGCACCAACCCTACAGCCGCGATCTGGTACAGATCGTCGTAGTTCTCGCCGCGACCGACGAAGCGACGGGCGATGTGCTCGGCGAGCGGCAGGCACCGTCGCAGAATCGATTCCCGCAATCCTGGGCGTTCGGGATCGTTCTCGTCCATCGCGGACAATTTCTCCAGCCACGGTTCGATGCCGTCGTAGCTGTCGGTTCCGCGCCGCGTCCGGCGGGGTGTGGCGGTCCTGTGGTTCGTGGTCGCCAATGACATGAGCTTCCTCGATTCCCGTTTTGCAGCTATCGACGCGCTCACCGGCTGGTTAACGAGGCGATGATCGGGGGGTACCGCCCGGCGGCTGCCTCAAGCGCTCGTGGGCGGTCTTGTTCGTAAATCGGACGGCCGACAGCGTGGATCTGCGTTCTCGGGACCGCGCGTCAGCGCCGGACGCCGCCGGAGCGGAACTCCGGACGCACGGCACTCGCGCGGGTCGTGGGCGCCGCCGTGTACCGCGGGCGCCGGGCACGCGACGACCGGCACGCTCCGTCCCAGTCCGAGGACGTCCACGATGCGCCGCACGGGGCCGTCGTCGGGCACGGTCGTGCCGACCGAGATGCCTTCTCGCGCACCCCATCTCGCCAGCCGCAGCACCATACCGACGCCCGCGCAGGAAAGGAAACGCAGGCCGCAGAGGTCGATCACGACCGAAGTGGGATTCGGCGTTGTGTCGCAGTGGTTTTCGACGACATCGACGATCGCGGTGAAGCACTCGTCGGCGTTCGCCGCGTCCAGTTCACCGTACGTCACCACGAGCAGACCGTTCGCGGTCCGGATGCCTTTCACGCCGTACTGACAGCTCATGCGCACCTCCCGCGGCCGGTGTCGGCACGAGACCGCATGCTCCAGCCTGACAGCCATCGACGGTGCATGTCAGCGCGATAGACGAAGTCCCACGGAACATCGGTCCGAAAAACGAAATGCCCGCACCGCCGGGGGCCGCCTCTCGCAGGATCAGTCGGGCGGTATCCGGTGATGGACGGTGAGCAGGATGTGGTCGAACGCGGCGACCAGGTCCGCAGGTGGCGGCGGGACGAGCGGAAGTTCGGCGATCAGTTGCTGGGCGAGCGCTCGCAATTTGGTGTTGGTCTCCTGAGAACGCCAGCGCAGCACTTGGAACGCCTGATCTGCGCTGATCTGATAGATGCGCATGAGCACCCCTTTGGCCTGCTCGATCACCGCGCGATTCTCGTAGAGTCCGGGCAGGGTCGCGGCGAGTATGGCTTGGTGCGCTTCGGCGATGGTGTCGGAGAGGTCGACGTAGAAACCGGAGGTGCCGACGGCGGTGCCGGTGTCGTCCAGGATCCGGTCGGCGACGACGAGCACGGTGTGTTCCTGACCGGACAGGTCGATGAACCGGTGCCTGCTCGAGAAGGTCTCCCCGCGATCGATGGCGCGCTCGATGATCTCGGCGACGTGCGTGCGGTCGTCCGGGTGCTTGTGCGCCAGCAACAACTCCGTAGTGGGCTCGATCTCACCGGGCCGGTACCCGTGCATGCGATACACCTCGGCCGACCATTCCCAGCGACGGGTGGCGAACCAGAACCGGAAGCTTCCCACCGCGGGCTGGTCCGACGGTGTGGAGCTATCTGCGAGCACATCGGACATGTGGGGTTGCACGTGTTGAGTCATGAATGCAATGCCTCTCCGAGGTACAGGGGCTTGCGGCCGCGACGCCACGGCACCGCCGCCATCCCTTCGACGGGATCGCGCGGACACGGGCGCGCTCGGCCGAGAATCCGCTGTTGACTCAACGGCCGGCGCGCGCACATCGTGACGGCAGCCGGTGACCTGCAACCCCAGTATGTCATCCGCGTCGGGCTCGGGCACGAGGAGGCTCGGTTACCGCCGGAAAAGCGAGGCAGGATCAGGTTTCCGGACTTCGGGGTGATCGCCTGGCACACAAGGGTTTCGAAGCCGGCGGATCAGGTCCACAGCCGGTCCCAGGCGACGGAGACTTCGGAAACCGTGGCTGGTTCCGTCTCCGAGAACGCGGCGGCGGCGCCCGACCCGACGAACTCGGCTGCCGCGAGCACCGCACGGCGCACCGCGCTCTCCGGTCCACGCCCCTCGGCCAAGCGGGCTGCCGCGGCAACGGCGAAGCTGTCCCCCGCACCGCAGGTGTCGGTGGCATCCGGTGCCCTGGCCACGGACGGAAGCGGGATGCGCAGGCGTTTGCCCGACGCGCGCAGGCAGACGAGGGCCCCTTCCGTTCCGAGGGTCACCGCGATCGCCCCGACAGCCCACCCTTTGGCGAGCCTCCACAGGTCCGGTCCGTCGTCGAGCCGCCCGGACAGCAGGGTGAGCGCTTCCGCGTGATTCGGGGTGACCAGGGCCGCGCCCGGGATCGGTAAGGGTCCGCGGGGATGGGGGTCCCAGACGATCGGAACGTGGTCGGCGTGGGCGCGCAGCAGCCCACGGATCTGCGGGTGGGCCGCGGCGCCACGACCGTAATCCGAGACCAGGACCGCGCGCGCCGCCGCCAGCACGGCGACCGCCTCTTCGGGGAGCACGTCGGCGCGGACCCGTCCGGCCCCGGAGTCGATTCTGGCGATCAGGTTGGGCCGCCGGGACTGTCTGGCACGGGCGTGGCCGTTCGGGACGGCGCAGGGGCCGATCGCCCGCACTCGCTGCTTGCAGACCGTCGAACCGCGCTGGGGAAGGGCGATGACCCGCACGTGCGAGTCCAGCAGCCCGCGCAGCCGGGCAGCCGCCTCGTCTGCCGCGAAGCCCGCGATCAGCACGACTTCGCGCTCCTGCGCCGCGGCGAGCCGGGCCGCTAATCCCGCGCCACCGGGCCGGAACGTCCGGTGCGCGACGTCGACGACGGGAGCGGCAGTATCCGGGCTGCATCGGTCGGCGCGGCCCTCGACATCGATGTCGAGCAGCGCGTCGCCGATCACGACGAGCGGGCCGCCCGCTGCCATCACGGCCGCTCCGAATGGAAAGGCCCGGTCGAGTCGGCCGACAGGTGCCGGGCTTCGGCGGCACTCCCGCCACGGCCGTCGACACCGGATCCGGCCGCCGGGCCCGCGTGCTCGGACACCGTGGCGATCTGCACTGCTGCCTCCGTTCGCCGAGGACGATTGGATGGAACGCGCAGTTACCGATCCGGGCCTCACGGCGAAGCCCGCACGTGCGGACATGCCCGGACCGACCGTGCCGAAACATTCTGATACACGTTTCACGCCGGTTGGCCGGTACCGCGCCACCGGACAGCAGGTCCACCGGGGGATGACAAGTGACCATCGACTGAATGTGATCGCGGGAACCCGGCGGAGCGGCCGGGTGAGTTCGTGGAGCGGATGACGGGATTCGAACCCGCGACCCTCACCTTGGCAAGGTGATGCGCTACCAGCTGCGCTACATCCGCATTCGCATCACGATGACCGCGATGCGACACAGAACATTAGCGGACACTCGTGGCAAAAAGCCAATCGCCGCTATGCCCGTACGACCCCGGACCGGTCGCGGCGCAGGCCGAGACCGGCCGCGATCAGGCAGGCGACGGCGACGACACCGACGAACCACGGGAACACGGTGCTCAGACCCCAGGTGGTTGCCGCCCAACCGGCCACGATGGTGGGCAGCGCCATGGCCGAATAGGCGAGCAAGTAGTACGCCGACATGGTCTCGCCGCGCTTGTGCTGCGGCACGACATCCGACAGGTGGCGCAGCGATCCGCCGAAACCGAGTCCGAAGGTCGCGCCCAGCGCGACGCCCGCGGCGAGCACCACCATCCAGTTGTGTGTGGCCAGCGCGGGCACCGTCAGCACCAGCGCCAGCGCCATGCCGGTGTCGCCGAGGATCGCGGCCCGCCGAGCGGGCACGCCGGTCGCGAACAGTTGCGCGGTGGCGCCGGAGAGGGCGGTCGAGGCGACGACGGCGCCGCCGAAGACCAAGTTGTGGATGCCGGTCTGCTGCGTGGCCAGCGAGGGGTACAGCGACAGCAGCACGCCCAGCACCGACCAGGCCGCCATCACGCCGATGGCCGAGAACCAGAAGTCGGCCCGAATCTCCGGCGGCACGGCGGGTTTCGCGATCCGGATGCGCCCGGCCACCCGGGCCGAATGCGGTTCGCGCAGCGCGAGCACGCCGACGCCGATCGCGAGGCAGACGACGGTGATCACGACGTACGGCGTCCGCAACGGATGCGGCGCGTACTGGGCCAGCAGCGCCGAGCCCAGGATCGCCACCGCCATTCCCACGTTGAACGCGACACCGCTGAGTTGCCCGGACCGCGCGCCGCGGTGCGGACGCAGATCCAGCAGCGCGGCCGCGCCCGCGACCACGGTCGAGCCGACCGCGACGCCGTGCAGCGCACGGGCCAGCAGCAGCATGGGCACGCTGTCGGCGAGCACGAACACCAGCAATCCGGCGACCATCGTGGCGAAGGCGCCGAGCAGCACCGGTTTCCGGCCGACCACATCGGAGATCCGCCCGGATACCAGCACCGCGCCCAGGGCGGCCACCGCGTAGACCGCGAACACGATGGTCGTGGTGAGCGGCGAGAGATGCCACTGTTTCTGATAGATGCCGTAGAGCGGCGCGGGAACGCCCGAAACCCCCAGCGCCACGCCGCTGGCCGCCAGCACCAGGGCGTAAGCCCAGCGCTGTGAGGCCTGCTCGTCGACGGCCACCGCCATCGTCGCTGCCATCGGAACTCCGATCAGGTAGGTTTGATGATGATCGAACAGCAGTCGACGATACATCCGGTACGACGATCATCAAACCCGAGAGTGAGCCAGATCATGGTCGATGTCCGAGACGCGGACCAGCAGGCGCCCCCGGTGGCCACGCTGCCCGCGGTGCTGAGCGCGCTGCAGGACCCGGTGCGCCTGGAAATGGTGCGCCGGCTCAGCAACGCGGGAACGGCGGTCCGCTGCGGCGCGCTCTACGAGGTGATCAACAAGTCGACTGCCACCCACCACTTCAAGATCCTGCGCGACGCGGGCGTGATCGAGCGCCTGGTCATCGACGGCCAGACCTGCCAGCGTCTGCGCACCGACGACCTCGAGTCCGCTCTGCCCGGACTGGTGCCGACGATCGTGGCGGCCGCCAACCGCGCCCGCCCGGAATGACCCGGCCGAGCGGGTCTGCGGTCAGCAGTTGTCGAAGCGCCACTGCCCGTCGACGAATGTCCAGGTCTTCGGCTTCGAATCGTCCTGGGCGGCGCGGGCGTCGAAATTCTTGACCGTGACCGTCCCGGTCGATCCGGAGGTGGTGACGGTGATCTCCGACGGCTTCGACTTCAGGTCCCTGCCGTCGTACAGCTGCGCCATGGACGCCACGTAGTCGTCCTCGTTGAGCGTGAGCCTGCAACGCGCGGAACGGAATCGGTACGCGGCGGCGTAGTCGTGACTCGCCAGC
Organism: Nocardia sp. NPDC004718; assembly: GCF_053601535.1. NCBI lineage: Bacteria > Bacillati > Actinomycetota > Actinomycetes > Mycobacteriales > Nocardiaceae > Nocardia > Nocardia sp. NPDC004718. Next base: position 4,825 of record NZ_JBSGCA010000012.1, on the reverse strand, counting down.
GCCTCGGTCATCTTCGTGGCTTCCGTGCGCAGTGCGGCCTCCGTCGGCTCACCCGGCTTGCCCGCGTCCGCGTCCGTTCCGCCGCACCCGGCCAGAACGACGACGGGCAGCGAAACCGCGCCGAGCACGCGAAGGGCACGACTTGTTCGGTTCATCTCGACTCCTTGCCAGAGATCGCCGGATCCGACACCCGGACAATCGAGTTCAGCGCCCTCCGGCGAAGAACCGACGGCCGGGCGGCCGAAACAGTATCGCGGCAGGGGATGCTCCGCCAAGCGGCAACCCCGCGCCCGTGTGCCGATCAGCTCGGCACCAGCCGCCGGACGGCAGCGGGCAGATCACGGGTGCGCTTGTACGGTCCGGCGACCGACGCGGCGAGCGGCCGCGCCAGCAGGGTCCGCGCGACGGCCGACACTTCCTCGGTCGTGACGGCGTCGATGCGGGCCAAGGTCTCCGACACGGTGCGGTGGTTGCCGTAGCTGAGTTCGCTGCGCCCCAACCGGTTCATACGCGAGGCCGAATCCTCCAGACCGAGCACCAGCCCGCCGCGCAACGAGCCCTTGGCGCGGGCGCACTCGGCGTCGCTGATGCCGTCGGCGGCGACTTCCTCCAGCACACCGCGGGCCAGTGCCGCCACCTGACCGAGGTTCTCCGGCTGGCAGCCGATGTAGACCGAGAACGCTCCGGTGTCGGCGAAGGTGTCCACGCTGGAATACACCGAATAGGCCAGTCCGCGCTCCTCCCGGATGCGCTGGAACAGACGGGAACTCAACCCGCCGCCGACCACGGTGTTCAACACCGAAAGCGGCCAGCGCCGGTCCCCTTCGTGCCGCCCGAAGGCGCGCACGCCGAACGCCAGATGAGCCTGCTCGCTGTCGCGATGGCTCCAGTGCAGCTGCGGGTCGCCGTGTGGGCGGAACCGGCCCTCGCGCCGCGGGGCGGGCGCCGCCGCCGGGTCGAGCCGGTTCTCGAAGGCACGATGCACCAATTCCACGGTGTGGTCGTGTTCCACGTTGCCCGCGACCGCGACCACCATCCGGTCCGGCCGGTAACGCCGCAGGTGGAACGACCGCAGCTGCGCGGCCCGCATCCCCTCGATGGATTCGATCGAGCCGATCACCGGACGCCCGATCGGATGATCGCCGAACAACGCCGCCAGAAAGGAGTCGCCGACCAGGTCTTCGGGGTCGTCGTCGCGCATGGCGATCTCCTCGAGCACCACCTGTCGCTCCACGTCCACGTCCGAAGCCCGGCACAAGCCGTTGAGCACCACGTCGGAGACCATGTCGACCGCCAAGGGCAGGTCGTCGTCCAGGACATGCGCGTAGTAGCAGGTCTGCTCCTTCGCGGTGAACGCGTTCAGCTCGCCGCCGACCGCGTCCATCGCCTCGGCGATGTCCAGGGCCGACCGCGTCGGCGTCGCCTTGAACAGCAGGTGCTCCAGGAAGTGGGCGGCTCCCGCGACGGTCGGGCCCTCGTCCCGCGACCCGACACCGACCCAAACACCCACGGACGCCGAGCGCACCCCGGGCAGATGCTCTGTGACCACCCGCAATCCGCCGGGCAGTACGGTACGCCGCACGCCGCTGTCCGAGTCCGCCCGCAACTCGAGTGACGAACCCCCCCGCCCGGTGCTGAGCAGAGGGGTTGTCGTCTTCTTCTTCGTCACAGAGACAAGTACTACTCGGTCCCGGCCGAACCCGCATCGGCCGCGTCGTCGCCGGTCTCCTCGGCGTTCTCCTCGACCGGCACGAGCGAGATCTTGCCGCGGTTGTCGATGTCGGCGATCTCCACCCGCAGCTTGTCGCCGACGTTCACCACGTCCTCGACCTTCGCCACGCGCTTGCCGTTGCCCAGCTTGGAGATGTGCACCAGACCGTCGCGGCCCGGCAGCAGCGAGACGAACGCGCCGAAGGCGGTGGTCTTGACGACCGTGCCCAGGAATCGCTCGCCGACCTTCGGCAGCTGCGGGTTGGCGATGGCGTTGATGGCGTCGATCGCGGCCTGCGCGGACGGGCCGTCGGTCGCGCCGACGAACACGGTGCCGTCGTCCTCGATGGAGATGTTGGCGCCGGTGTCCTCGGTGATCTGGTTGATCACCTTGCCCTTGGGGCCGATCACCTCGCCGATCTTGTCGACCGGGATCTTGATCGCGGTGACGCGCGGCGCGTACGGGCTCATCTCGTCCGGGGTGGTGATGGCCTCGGCCATCACGTCCAGGATCGTGGTGCGCGCGTCGTGGGCCTGGCTCAGCGCGCCGGCCAGCACCTGCGACGGGATGCCGTCCAGCTTGGTGTCCAGCTGCAACGCGGTGACGAACTGGCGGGTGCCCGCGACCTTGAAGTCCATGTCGCCGAAGGCGTCCTCGGCGCCGAGGATGTCGGTCAGCGCGACGTAGCGGACCTCTTCCTCTCCCTGGTCGTTGGTGATGGTGTCCGACACCAGACCCATCGCGATGCCGGCGACCGGAGCCTTCAGCGGCACACCGGCGTTGAGCAGCGAGAGGGTGGAGGCGCACACCGAGCCCATCGAGGTGGAGCCGTTGGATCCCAGCGCCTCCGACACCTGACGGATGGCGTAAGGGAACTCCTCCTGGCTGGGCAGCACGGGAATGAGCGCCCGCTCGGCCAGCGCGCCGTGGCCGATCTCGCGGCGCTTGGGCGAACCCACCCGGCCGGTCTCGCCGGTGGAGAACGGCGGGAAGTTGTAGTGGTGCATGTAGCGCTTGCTGGTCTCCGGGCCGAGCGAGTCGACCTGCTGGGCCATCTTGACCATGTCCAGCGTGGTGACGCCCAGGATCTGGGTCTCGCCACGCTCGAACAGCGCCGAGCCGTGTGCCCGGGGCACCACAGCGACCTCGGCGGACAGCGCGCGGATATCGGCCAGCCCGCGGCCGTCGATGCGGAAGCCGTCGGACAGGATCCGCTGGCGGACCAGCTTCTTGGTGACGGCGCGGAACGCCGCGCCCAGCTCCTTCTCCCGCCCGGCGTAGTCGTCGGCCAGGCGGTTGAGCACGGCGAGCTTGATCTCGTCGATCTTCGCCTCGCGCTCCTGCTTGTCGGAGATGCTCAGCGCCTCGCCCAGCTCACGCTTCGCGGTGCCCTCGACGGCCTCGTACACGTCCTGGCCGTACGGCGGGAAGAGCGGGAACTCCTCGGTGGGCTTGGCGGCCAGTTCGGCCAGGTCCTGCTGCGCGCGGCAGAGGCGGGCGATGAACGGCTTGGCGGCCTCGAGCCCCTCGGCGACGACGGTCTCGGTCGGCGCCTGCGCACCGCCATCGACCAGCGCGATGACGTTCTCGGTCGCCTCCGCCTCGACCATCATGATCGCGACGTCACCGGACTCGACCACGCGGCCCGCGACGACCATGTCGAATACCGCGCCCTCGAGCTGCTCGGTGGTCGGGAAGGCCACCCACTGGCCCTCGATCAGCGCGACGCGCACGCCGCCGACCGGGCCGGAGAACGGCAGGCCCGCGATCTGGGTGGACGCGGACGCGGCGTTGATGGCCACCACGTCGTAGAGGTCCTTGGGGTCCAGGCTCAGCACGGTGACCACGACCTGGATCTCGTTGCGCAGGCCGTCGACGAACGACGGACGCAGCGGACGGTCGATCAGGCGGCAGGTCAGGATCGCGTCGGTGGAAGGGCGGCCCTCACGGCGGAAGAACGACCCGGGGATGCGGCCCGCGGCGTACATCCGCTCCTCGACGTCGACCGTCAGCGGGAAGAAGTCGAACTGGTCCTTGGGCTGCTTGCCCGCGGTGGTGGCCGACAGGAGCATGGTCTCGTCGTCCAGGTAGGCGACGACCGAACCGGCGGCCTGCCTGGCGAGGCGTCCGGTCTCGAACCGGATGGTGCGGGTGCCGTAGCTGCCGTTGTCGATCAGCGCTACGGATTCGAACACGCCCGGCTCGACCTCGACGGCCGAGCTCTTGCGTTCAGTTGTTTCGGTCATTCTTCTCTCTCAACCTCTCGTCTTCGCCGGCTCCAGCGCACGCTGGCGCGATCCGGCTGTCGTCAGCCGTACCGGGTACGGACGCGCGGCAACCCTCCTGGCTGCGGCGCGCACACCCGGCCGAATCCCCTTGGACACGGCGACGCGGAGGCGGTCATCGATCGAAGCCCGACGGCGCCAACTCGCTGCCGATAGGCCACTACCGAAGACCGACGCCACGCGACGGGTGCATACGGCTGTGCAATGTTGTCGTGCGACGGGGGCGATACGCACCCCTATACACATATAGCCAACGGTGCGATTGTACGTCTCCCCATTGGCCGAACCAGCGACCGCCTCGGACACCCCGTGTCGAGCAGCCGCCTACCACTCCGTCCCCCGGCGAACCGGACGCCGGTGGACGTGTTCGGAAACCGCGCATGTCACTTTTGAACCGCGACGTCCGCGAACACCCCGGACATGGCACGCGCCGGGCCCACCCGATCCACGTCGAGTCGGACGTGAACCACAGTTCACGACGAAATCGCCGTCGAGATCGCGTAGATGTGCACCGCCGTGGAAAAACGGCGAAAACGCTACGAGTGACAGTTCACAGCGACCCGAACGTCCAGGGCAGGATCTACCCACCGACGAGGGTTCACCCGACGGCGAACAACATGCTGAACAATGCGGCCTCGCTGGAGCGAATACTCAGCGGGACAACGCGACCCCGTCACGTCAGGCATACATCCATACCCGCCTTCACCGCCCCGCGCGCTCAGCTCACCTCGACCACGTCTTCCGGGCGAAGCGAGACCGAGCATCCGCCGTTCGCGGCCCGGCTCGCGTCCGAGCGGCCGCCGCGTCCGCGACGAAGTCGCCAGCGGTG
>NZ_JBSGCA010000011.1:73664-160557 GCF_053601535.1 Nocardia sp. NPDC004718 | reverse complement strand
GTGATGAGTTCGGTGTCGAATGTGTAGGTGGTGGTGGCGCCGTGGTGGGAGGCCACTGCGGGGCGGGGGCGGTCCACCGGCAAAGACAACTCCTCCGGAAGGTCCGCGAGCGCGTCGCGCCAGAACGCGAGGTCGTCGCGTCGGCTTCGGATCCGGGCCGCTTCGCGCGCGCTGCCGGGGTGGATCCGCGCGAGGTCGGTGGCCGGCGCCGCCGCGGCGAACTCGTCGAGGAACTCCACGAACTTGCTCTGGTGGGCGGACAGTTCGGGGCCGGTGTAGCGGTCGGGATTGGCCAGGAAGTGCAGGATCGTCCGCGGCGGTTCTCCGGTCTGATACAGGTTGACCAGGAGATCCTCGACCGGCCCTGAGCTGAGGACGTGGAAGTCCCCGGTCAACTCGCCGAAGCGGATCTTCTGGGGAAAGAACATGACGTTCACCATCGGGCCCGCGAACCGCCGCTGCCCGCGCGATCCGGTGGCGGCGCGAATATCGGCGAGGCCGCACCGCTGGTGGCGCAACGCTCCGACCAAGTCGGATTGGACCCGCCGTACCAGCGTCGCGACCGTGTCTTCCGGGCCGAGTGCGAGCGGAAGCGGCGCGAGGTTGACGAACACCCCGCCGGACCGGCGCAGGACGGCCGTGGTTCGGCCGGAGACGGGAACATCGACGAGAACCTCGTCCCGGCCGGTCATCCGGGCCAGATAGCAACCGAACGCGGCGATCACCACCGCGGCCGGGCTCGCGTCGAGCGCTTTCGCGGCGTCCGCGATCCGCCCCACCAGCGCCGTCGGCAGTTCGGCCAGCGCGACCACGCTGTCCGCACGCGGCGGCGCGTAGCGGGTCGCCAGACTGGATTCGTCATCGGCGACATCGGCGAGTTTGTCCACCCAATATGCCTGGTCGTCGGCGAACCGCTTCGACTCCCGGTACGTGCGGTCGGCCTCGTACAGTGTGCGAAGGTCCGCCGCCCGGTTCGGTTCCGGCGGCCGTCCCTCCACAGCGGCCGTATACAACTCAGCGAGCCGGTTCAACATCGTCATCGCGGCGTAGCCGTCCACCGCGACGTGGTGAGCTCTGCTGTACAACAGGTAATGTCGATCGCCGACCTGCAGAAGCGCCCCCGCCCACAACCGGTCCCGAGCCATATCAAGCGGTGCGGTGTATTCGTCGCGCATCCACTTCACTGCCGCCGCCATGGGATCCGGTTCGGCACGCGTATCGATTACCGGCCCCGTCGACGCCAGTGACGGGTCGAACAGTTGATGCGGGCTACCGTCCACCTCGACCAGCCGAAAATACCCTGACTGGAACTCGTGACCCGCGCGAATTATCAGCGAACGCAGAAGCTCACGATCGAGCTCGCCGTGGAACTCGACGTATTGCGCCTCGCATATCGGGACGTCCGGACTCAAGCGTTGCGCCAGCCACAGCCCCCGCTGTCCGGCTGACAGCGGTACAGGCTCTGGTGGCGACACGTCCGGTGCGGTGTTCGATCCAGGGTCGGGGTCGAACTGCGGTCGCTGAACGGTCATCACCTTGCCTCCAGACCCGACCGGAAATCAGTTTATGCCGACCGGTTCGTTCGCGTACACCTAAACCACGATGCAGAGCGGCAAATAGTTGCCGAATTTACGAAATTGATAAGGGCCGGTGCGCGGAACTGCCGCAGCGGAGGCTTATGCGACGCGGTAGCGGCCGAACTGCGCTGCGGCCCGATTCGGCCGATCGCGCTTCGTTGTAGTGTCAATTACGGTGCCGCACGCGAACCGTGTCCTGGAGAGCGGACGGGCGCTCAGTCCCTTATTACTGATTTGTCCTTGTTCTCGGCACCGATGAATTTCCCGCATTTTCCGTCGGGCTGTGCGGCGGCCGTGGTGGGCGTGACCCCGGTTCCGGTGGAATCGGCCACGGATCGAGCGCTGCTCAGTCGGCAGCAGCGATGGGTTCGGCGATGTCCACCGCAGCGGGGACTGCCGTCTTCCATCGCGCGTCGACGACCAGACCGGCCAGTCCGACCGCGAGGCAGGCGCCGGACAGCGCGAGCATCGCCGGATGGGTGGTCCCGGTGAGCGCGTCGCCGAGGATGACGGTGCCGATCGTGCCGGGCAGCACACCCAGCACCGTGGCGAACAGATACGGCCAGAACCGGATCGAGGACAAGCCACAGCAGTAGTTGATCACCGAGAACGGTACGGCCGCGATGAGCCGCAGCGAGCCGACCGCCAGCCAGCCGCGGCGGGCGAGACGTTCATCGATGGCGCGCACCGCGGGATGGGTGAGCCGGGCGGCGACCTGATTGCGATCGAGCGCGCGGATGAGCACGATGGCCAGGGCCGCGCTGACGGTCGTCGCGCTCACCGCGAGCGTGATGCCCAGCAGCGGGCCGAACAGCAGTCCGGCGCTGACGGTGAATACGGTGCGCGGGATCGGCGCCACCGTCACCAGAGCGTGGATCAGGAAGAACAGCAGCGGGAAGACCGGGCCGACGGAAGTCGCCCAGTCCTGCACCTGGCGGGGCGACGGCAGCGGAACCAGCAGCGCCGCGCCGAACAGCGCGACCGCGCCGACGATCAGCGCGACGATACGCGGGTCACGGATCAGCCTTGTCACGGGCGACAGGTTACCGGTTGGTAGTGGCGGGCAGGGTCAACCGGCTGGGAATACGCCCGCTAGCATCAGTGGAAGCGGGACGAATGCCCGTTAACCGAAGTAGTCGCTGAGCTGGGCGAATGTGAGGGTATCGGGCGCGCACTGGCGGTGCGCCCGTGGTGAGGAAGAGGAACAGCAAGCTATGCCGATTGCTTCAGATCCCGGGGCCGACCCGGTGCCCGAATACGGCGCATGGCGCAAGGGTGTTGCCGGGGTGCTGGCGAAGGCTCGCCGCGTCGATGTCAGCGAACTTCCCGAGGAGCCCGAGCGACTGCTCGACGAGACCACGTATGACGGGCTGACGGTCGCACCGCTCTACACCCGGCGCGACGAGCTGCCGGAGCAGCCCCTCCCCGGAACATTCCCCTTCGTTCGCGGCCGGGACGCCACTCGCGACGTGCACCGGGGTTGGTTCGTCAGCGCACGATTCGCCCAGCGCGACGCCGCGGCGGCGAACCGCGAGATCCTGGCCGCGCTGGAGAACGGGATCAGCGCGATCTGGCTCGGTGCGGGCGAGCGAGGCGTACCGGTGGCGGATCTGCCGACCGCCCTGACCGGCCTGCTCTTCGAACTCGCCCCGCTCACGCTGGACGCGGGCGACGACGTCGCCGACGCGGCGGCGCAGGTGTTCACGGCGCTCGACGGCTACGCCGCGCCGGCGCGCGACGGCATCCGGGTCTCGCTCGGCGCCGCGCCTCTGACCAGCCGCTTCGCCGGCCCGGCCGACACCGGTCTCGCCGAGGCCGTCGCACTGGCCGGACAGGCGGCGCGACGACCGGAAACGGTGCGTGCGATCACCGTGGACGGCACCGTCTTCCACGACGCGGGCGCCTCCGACGCCCAGGAACTGGGCGCGGCCGTCGCCGCGGGCCTGGCCTACCTGCGGTCGCTGACGGAGAGCCTGGACATCGCCGACGCGCTGGGACAGCTGGAGTTCCGGTTCGCCGCCACCGACGATCAGTTCGCCACCATCGCGAAGTTCCGTGCCGCCAGGCGGCTGTGGGCGCGGGTCGCGCAGGTCTGCGGCGCACCGGATTTCGGCGGCGCGCCCCAGCACGCGGTCACCTCGGCCGCCATGATGAGTCAGCGCGACCCTTGGGTGAACATGCTGCGCACCACGCTCGCCGCGTTCGGCGCGGGCATCGGCGGCGCCGACACCGTGACCGTGCTGCCGTTCGACTCAGCCCTGCCGCCCGGTGAACTCGGCGTCTCGCAGGCGTTCGCCGATCGGATGGCCCGCAACACTCAGCTGCTGCTGCTCGAGGAATCGCACCTCGGCCACGTGCAGGATCCGGGTGCGGGCTCCTGGTACGTCGAGGACCTGACCGCCGCGCTGGCGGCGAGGGCATGGGAGTTCCTCCAGGAGATCGAGGCGGCCGGAGGCTACCTCGCCGCGCTGGAGTCCGGGCTGCTCGCCGAGCGGGTCGCGGCGACCAAGGCCGCTCGCGACGCCGATGTCGCGCACCGCAAGACCGCCGTCACCGGCGTGAACGAATTCCCGAACCTCGCCGAGCAGCCGCTGTCCGAGGCGGCGCGGCAGACCGGCCGGGTCGCCCGCTACGGCGCCGCGTTCGAGCAGCTGCGCAACCGCTCCGACGCCTACCTCGCAGAGCACGGTGCGCGGCCGAAAGCGCTGCTGGTGCCGCTCGGCTCGGTGGCCGAGCACAACGTGCGGGTCACCTTCATCGCGAATCTGCTGGCCTCGGGCGGCATCGAGTCGATCAATCCGGGTCCGCTCGCGGTGGACGGAATCGCCGCCGCGGCCGCCGAAGCGGGGGCGCCGGTCGCGGTGCTGTGTGGCTCGGATACGCGCTACGGATCGGAAGCGGGTGAAGCGGTGCGGCAACTGCGCGCCGCGGGCGTGCCCACCGTGCTGCTGGCGGGTGCGGCGAAGGCCGTCGCCGACCTGGACGACGCGCAACGCCCGGACGGGTTTCTCGCCGCGCGCATCGACGCCGTCGCCGCGCTGTCCGGCCTGCTGGAGAAGGTGGGAGCCTGATGACTACTCGTGAGATCAAGCACGTGATCGGTAGTTTCGCCGACGTGCCGCTGGCCGAGGGCGCGCCGGAGCCCGCCGCGGTCGACGCGGCGCAGGTGACGGAGTACGTGCGCGCGGCCGCGGCGGCCAACCAGTACGCCCCCGAACAGCTGGTGTGGTCGACCCCGGAAGGCATCGACGTGCCGCCGGTGTTCACCAAGGCCGACCGGGACGCGATCGCGGCCGCAGGATATCCGCTCGACAGCGTGCCCGGTGTCGCGCCGTTCGTGCGCGGTCCGTACCCCACGATGTACGTCAACCAGCCGTGGACCATCCGCCAGTACGCGGGTTTCTCCACCGCAGCGGACTCGAATGCCTTCTACCGGCGCAATTTGCAGGCGGGTCAGAAGGGCTTGTCGGTCGCGTTCGACCTGGCGACCCACCGCGGCTACGACTCCGATCATCCGCGGGTGCAAGGTGACGTCGGCATGGCGGGCGTCGCCATCGACTCGATCCTGGACATGCGCCAGCTGTTCGACCACATCCCGCTGGACCAGGTCAGCGTCTCGATGACGATGAACGGCGCGGTGCTGCCGATCCTGGCGCTGTACGTCGTGGCCGCCGAGGAACAGGGCGTCGCGCCGGAACAGCTGGCCGGGACCATTCAGAACGACATTCTGAAAGAGTTCATGGTCCGCAACACCTACATCTACCCGCCGAAGCCCTCGATGCGGATCATTTCCGACATCTTCGCCTACACCAGCGCGAAGATGCCGAAGTTCAATTCGATCTCCATCTCCGGGTACCACATCCAGGAAGCGGGCGCGACCGCCGACCTGGAACTGGCCTACACCCTCGCCGACGGCGTCGAGTACATCCGGGCGGGCATCGACGCGGGCATGGAGGTCGACAAGTTCGCGCCGCGGCTGTCGTTCTTCTGGGCCATCGGCATGAACTTCTTCATGGAGGTCGCCAAGCTGCGCGCCGGGCGCCTGCTGTGGAGTGAGCTGGTCGCGAAGTTCAACCCGAAGAGCGCGAAATCGCTGTCGCTGCGCACCCATTCGCAGACCTCCGGCTGGTCGCTCACCGCGCAGGACGCCTACAACAACGTCGCGCGCACCTGCATCGAGGCGATGGCAGCCACCCAGGGCCACACCCAGTCGCTGCACACCAACGCGCTCGACGAGGCGCTGGCGCTGCCCACGGACTTCTCCGCTCGCATCGCCCGCAACACCCAGCTGTTGATCCAGCAGGAGTCCAACACCACCCGCCCGATCGACCCGTGGGGCGGCTCGTATTACGTCGAGTGGCTCACCCACCAGCTGGCCGACCGCGCCCGCGCGCATATCGCGGAGGTCGAGGCGCACGGCGGCATGGCGCAGGCGATCGGCGAGGGCATCCCGAAACTGCGGATCGAAGAAGCCGCCGCGCGCACTCAGGCGCGGATCGACACCGGCCAGCAGCCGGTGATCGGCGTCAACAAGTATCAGGTCGAAGAGGACCAGCAGGTCGAGGTCCTCAAGGTCGAGAACTCGCGGGTGCGCGCCGAGCAGATCGAGAAGCTGCGACGCCTGCGCGCCGAGCGCGACCCCGACGCGGTACGGCGGGCGCTGGCCGAATTGACCCGCGCCGCGGCCTCTTCCGAGGGCGGCATGGCGAACAACCTGCTCGCGCTGGCCATCGATGCCGCGCGGGCCAAGGCCACCGTCGGCGAGATCTCCGATGCGCTGGAGCAGGTGTACGGCCGCCACCAGGCGGAGATCCGTACCCTCTCCGGTGTGTACCGCGACGAGGCAGGGAAGGTCACCAACATCACCAAGGCGAGCGAGCTGGTCGAGGAATTCGCCGAGGCCGAGGGCCGCAGGCCGCGCATCCTCGTCGCGAAGATGGGGCAGGACGGCCACGACCGGGGACAGAAGGTGATCGCCACGGCCTTCGCCGACCTCGGCTTCGACGTCGACGTGGGCCCGCTGTTCCAGACCCCGGAAGAGGTGGCGCAGCAGGCGGCCGACAACGATGTGCATGTCGTCGGTGTGTCGTCGCTGGCGGCAGGCCACCTCACGCTGGTGCCCGCCCTGCGGCAGGCACTGGCCGATGTCGGACGGCCCGACATCATGGTCATCGTCGGCGGCGTCATCCCGCCCGGTGACTTCGAGGAGCTCTACCAGGCGGGCGCGGCGGCGATCTTCCCGCCCGGCACAGTGATCGCGGACGCGGCGATCGACTTGCTGAAGAAGCTCGGCGGCGAACTCGGTCACGAACTCGGCAGCGGCGCCGCGGATTCCGCCGCGACGGAATGAGCGAAGCGGGTTCCGCGGCGCGCGACACCCCGAAGGCGACCGCGCGCCGGGCGATCGATGTCGACGCTCTGGCCGCGGCGGTCCGCGCCAACGAGCGTGCCGCTCTGGCGCGGGCGATCACGCTGGTGGAATCCACCAGGGCCGATCACCGTGCGCTGGCGCAGCAGCTGCTGCTGAAGGTGACGCCGGAGGCGGGCGCGGGGGGCGCGCCGTCCAACCGCGTCGGCATCACCGGCGTTCCCGGCGTCGGCAAGTCGACCTTCATCGACGCGCTCGGCATGTATCTGATCGAGCGGGGGCACCGGGTCGCGGTGCTCGCTGTCGACCCGTCCTCGACCCGGACCGGCGGTTCCATCCTCGGCGACAAGACCAGGATGGCGCGGCTGTCGGTGCGGCGGGAGGCCTACATCCGGCCCTCGCCCACGGCGGGCACGCTCGGCGGCGTCGCCAAGGCGACACGCGAGACCATCGTGCTGCTCGAGGCGGCGGGATACGACGTGATCCTGGTGGAGACCGTCGGGGTGGGCCAGTCGGAGGTCACCGTCGCGAACATGGTCGATGTGTTCTGCTTCCTCACCCTGGCCAGGACCGGCGACCAGCTGCAAGGGATCAAGAAGGGTGTGCTCGAACTCGCCGACCTGGTCGCGGTGAACAAGGCCGACGGCAAACACGAGGTCGAGGCCAGAGCCGCCGCCCGGGAACTTGCGGGCGCGCTGCGGCTGATCCACCCGCACGACGCGCTGTGGCGGCCGCCGGTGCTGACCATGAGCGGTTTGGAAGGCATCGGCCTGGACCGGTTCTGGGACACGGTGCTCGAACATCGTCGTGTGCTCACCGACGCCGGGGAGTTCGCCGAGAAGCGCCGTCGCCAGCAAGTGGACTGGACCTGGACCATGGTGCACGACCAGCTGCTGCGCAGGCTCTCGGACAACCCGGACGTGAAAGCCATTCGGGCGCAAGTGGAGAAGCAGGTCCGCGACGGCACCCTCACCGCCGCGCTCGCCGCCGAGGAACTGCTGAACGCCTTCGACGGCCGCTGAGCCGCCGGAGTCCCGATCCGGCGCCCTACCCCGCCCCGTCCAGCTGGATCCGCGCCACCAAGGCCCGATGGTCCGCGCCGGGGAGTCCCACGGTCTCCACCGCGACCGCGCTACCGCCGGCGACGAAGATGTGGTCGATACCGACCAAGGGCGGCCACCGTTTGTCGGTCGGATAGGTGACCAGATGTCCGGCGCCCGCCTGCTCGGCGGCGTCGGCGAAGCGGCCGGACAGCATCGCGCGGAACTGCCGGTGGTCGTAGGTCGCGTTGAAATCGCCGCCCGCGAGCACCGGTCGATCGGGTGATCGGTCGAGAATCACCCGCAGTCGGGACAAGTCGTCGGCCCAGACCCGCGTGCCGTACACCGGCGGTACCGGATGGAAGGCGTACACCGCGACCGGGCCGACGCCTGGAACGTCGGTGGTCGCCGACAGCTGGTTCAGCACGAAGCCGTCGTACTCGACGGTTTCGGTCAGCGGGTAGCTGCTCCATATCCCCGTCCCGGTCGCTGTCCTTCCCGGTGAGACGAACCGGTACGGCAAGACCTGGTCCAGTCCCGCGCGGCCGAGTTCCTCGACTGCCGTGGGCGTGAGTTCGTTCACGGTGAGGACGGCGACGTTCCTCGCGCGTACCTCGTCGACCAGCGCCCGGGGATCGGCTCCGTCGAAGAGAAGATTGGCCTGCATCGCCGTCAAGGTGGGCCCGTCCTCGCTGTCCGAGCGGGCGACGTACAGCGGCGCTTGCGTCCAGGTCGCGATGGCGACGACGACGATCGCGACTGCGGCGCCGACCCAATGCCGCATCGCGAGGAACGCCACCGCCCCCAGGACGGCGCAACCCATCAGATACGGGGCACCCGAAGCCGCCATGACCGAAATCCGAAACGACGACCCGCTGAAGTGCAGGGCGATCCCCACGGCCCCGGCCAGCGCCGCGAGCCAGGCCGGCAGCTGGACCACTCGCGTCATTCCAGGCCGAACAGCGCCGCCGCGTTGCGGTAACAGACCCGGCGCAACCAGTCGTCACCGAGATCCAGCCGTTCGAGCGCCTCGATCGAATGACCGTAGGAATGTGGGATGTTCGGGAAGTCGCTGCCGAACAGGATGCGGTCGGCGAAGGCGCGCAGCCTACCGTGTTCGTGCACCGGAAACGGGGCGTCGGCCTCGGAGAAATCGGTCCACACCATGGTGGTGTCCAGCCGCACGTCCGCGTAGGCCCCGGCCAGGTCCAGGAATTCGGAGTACTCCGGCGTGCCCATGTGCGCGATGATCAATCGCAGGCGCGGAAAGCGCCGCAGCACACCGGCGATCGGTTCCGGCCCGGTGTGCGTTCCGGGCGCGGGGCCGGAACCGCAATGGATGACGATCGGAACGCGCGCGTCCTCCAACAGGCCCCACACCGGGTCCAGCAGCGGGTCGCCCGGATGGTAGCCGCCGACTTGGACGTGCGCTTTGAAGATGCGGGCGCCGCGTTCGACGGCCTCCCGCACGTAGCTCGCGGCCTGTGGTTCAGGAAAGAAGGTGGCGGTGTGCAGGCAATCGGGCGTGCGTGCCGCGAAGTCTGCGGTCCATTCGTTCAGCCACGCGGCCATGTCCGGCTTGTGGGGGTCGACGAGAGCGGTGAACGCGCGAACGCCGAAGTCGCGCAGCGTCTTCAAACGGACCTGCTCGTCGGCGCGGTAGGTGATCGGCCAGGCGCGGCCGGTCAACGGACCCGCCGAGTCGAAGTAGGCCCACACCTTCCGCAGCACCTGGTCGGGCATGAAATGCGTGTGGACGTCGATGATTCCGGGCAGCCCGAGCCGGGTGCGGAAGGCGGCCAGGTAGGTCGTGTCGTCGGTGCCGCTCACCGGACCTCCTGCGTGGCGGGCGGATGCACCGTGCGCGCGAGGTCGCCGACCCGGGCGATGAGTCGCTCGAAGAACAGCTCCTGGTCGGTGCCGATCACGATGTCGGCGTTCGGTTCCCGGCCCCACATGCCCGTCCAGTCGGCTACCGTGGTCGCGCGGGTGATGGTGCCGGCCAGTTCCACGTCCACCGTCGCCGGGCGGGTACGGGCCAGCGCCGGGTCCAGCGCCACCGCGGCCGCGAACGGGTCGTGCATGTGGGCCAGATAGCCCAGGTCGTAGCCATGGTGGAAATCGAAGTAGAACCGCACCGCGTCGGTGACGTGCCGGACGATCGGATTGCTCGCCGCCGAGCGGGCCTCGGGCGGATCGGCGGGCGAGACGACCTCCACCGGATAACTCTTCGCGCGCTCGGCGAGGCGGGCCAGGTGCTCGGGCCGCATCTCGATGGTCTCGGTGATGTCGAGCGCGCACACGATCGGCCTGCGCTGCGCGGGGGCCGCGGCGAAGGCGTCGAAGACCTCCTTGGCGGCCTCCGGATCGACGTGCACGTTCCACTCGTTGGTCGGCGTCGTGTTGCCCGGATGGTTGAACGCGCCGCCCATGATCACCAGGCGGTGCAGCAGCAGCGGCAGCTCCGGTTCGATCCGCAAGGCGAGTGCGAGATTGGTCAGCGGCCCGGTGCAGAGTCCGACGATCTCCCCGGGATGCGCGCGCACCAGCTCGACCCACATCCGCGCGGCCGATCGCGGCGAGAGACGGCGAGCCGACTGGGGGAGTTCGGCGTACCCGATGCCCTGGGGTCCGTGCGTGTCCTCGGTGGTGCGCAGCGGGATCGCGAGTGGTTCGGCCGCGCCGAGCGCCACTTCGATGTCCGGCGCGTGGCAGACATCCAGCCAGGCCAGATTGTTCGCCGCCACCTGCGCCGCCGGAACGTTGCCCGCGGTGGCGGCGATTCCGGTGATCTCGGCCTCGGGGGAGCCGAGCAGGTACAGCAGCGCGAGCGAGTCGTCGATGCCGGTGTCGACGTCCAGGATGATCTTCTGCCGCACGGGACGAGACTAGCGAGCCGGGGTGCCGGGGCATCGCCGAGGTGGGCGATCGCTCGGTGATGGCAGGCGGTAGTACAGACGTCTGGTACATATGTCTGAGACGTTGTAGCCTCGAGTCATGGGAAATCGCGAGGATCTGCTGGCGGGAGCACGGAAAGTCATCATCGAGCGGGGCGTCGCCAAGGCGACCGCCCGCGACATCGCCTCGGCGGCCGGTGTGAGCCTGGCGGCGATCGGCTACCACTTCGGCTCGAAAGACCAGCTGATCACCGAGGCACTGGCCGACTCTCTCGGCACCGCGATCGGCGACAGCATGGAGCAGAAGATCCGCGAGGGTAGCGGCGCGGCGCCGCTGGCCGCGTTCGCCACGATGTGGAACGGCATGCCCGCGGTGTTCACCGAGAACCGCGACAGCATGCTGGCGAGCATGGAGAACCTGGTCAGGGTCGCCCGTTCGCCGGAGTCACGGAAGTTCTTCGCGCAGACCCTGCCCGGGGTCTACCGGGACATGGCGTACGCGCTGCGGGAGGCACACCCGCAGCTGAGCGAAGAACAGGCCGAGGCGATCGGCGAACTGTATTTCGTACTCGTCCAGGGCCTCGGCGTACTGCAAACCATCGCTCCGGACGCGAACCTCCCCGACGGCGACCGCCTGGCGCAGGCGATCGCAGCACTGGTCGGGATCGAGGATTAGTGCTCTGTGCCTGCGTGCGTGATCAGCGCGAAGTATTCCCCGAATGACTTCGTCAGAGCATCCAGCGCCGCCTTTCCTTTGACGTCGGTCGCTGCCGAGGGGCGTCCGATAATCCCGCTGGATGTGTATGCCGACATGCCGAGCAGGTGGAGATGCGCACGATCGGACGCCTCGTGATCCGCGTGCCGGAACGATGGCCGCACCAGGTCAGGTCTTGCGTGCAGCAGAATCGACGTTTCGAGTTCGCCACCGTGCATGTCATCGTGTGAGCTGGTGTCCATTCCGGCGGCCTCCCGGGCTCGGTTCCAGTCCTCTCGGCCGGGATAGACCACGACGTTGCGGCCGGTGGTGTTGGCCTCTTGGGCGATGTTCCCCAAGACGTAGTTGCCGCCGTGGGCGTTGACCAATACGAGGGTGGTGATTCCGGATCGGTCGAGTGAGCGACGGATGTCGCTGATGACGGCGATCAGGGTAGCCGGGCTGAGGCTGACGGTTCCGGCGAATGTCTCGTGCTCGTGTGAACAGGAGATCGTCAGCGGCGGGAGGAGGAGTAACGGGTAGTTTTCGGCGAGCTGCCGAGCGATCAGGCAGGCGATGACGGTGTCGGTGATGAGCGGTAGATGGTCGCCGTGTTGCTCGAAACTGCCGACCGGCAGCACCGCGATGCGGGCGGCGGCGTCAGCGACGTCGGTTGAACTGGCAGTGGTCATCGACTCCACTCGAGGCTCCTACCGTGACGGGTTCGTGCACGTTGTGCGGTGCGTACCTAGTGGGTCAACTCCCGCGCAGCACCGGTCTGGCCCGCAGCGTGCAGTACGGTCGCCGTGGCGCGCAGCTGATTGAGCGTGCGGTGAGACCCGGTGTCGGCGACGATCCCAGCCGCATAACCTGCGATCTCCACCGCCTCCGACCACGAACCTACTCCTGCGTGCGCGGTGGACAGTCGGGCCAGTCCCATGCCTAGATCGCGGCGGCCGTACGCGCTCCAGTCGCTCATCCGCTGTTCCGAGATCACCAGCGCTTCCTCGGGGTGCCCGAGTTCGATCCAGCACTGCGCAGCCTCCATTGCCACATAAGCAGGTGAGCAGTAGCCAGCGAGATCGTCCGGGTCCTCGGCCGGCTCGGCCGCCGCTTCCGCCGCCCGGGTGAGCGCATCGACACACGCCATGACGTCGGCGCGCTCGCCTGATCGCGCGCGTGCCGCATAGACATTCGCCTGCTGGCGCAGCAGGACGGCGCGCTGTTGCGAAGTGAGGGCGTCCGCGCGCAACAGTGCTTCGTCGATGAAATATGCTGCGTTGGAAAGCTTCCCGGCGTCGCTGGCGATATTGGAACTCCGCATCAATACGTAGGCGTGGAACTGGACATCGTTCGCGGCCTTGGCATGCGTGAGGGCGATTTTGGACCAGGATTCGGCAGCTTCGAGATCCCCGGAGTCCTGCTGGAGCCAGCCCAGTAGTTCGGCATAGCGACCTGCCGCGTACTGCAGTCGGCGGCGACCTATGCTGCCGTCGCGGCTGGCGGCTAGGCGCTGGTCGATGAATGTGAGGTCGTTCCGCACGACTCCGACCAAGTCATGTGGCCCCGTCAGCTGGTCGCGGACCGAGTGTCCGGCCAACGTGGAGAGCATCGCAGCTGCCAGTTGAGCTTCTGTCGGCGTATGGATTGCCGCGGCGAGCCGCTCTGGAAGCGCGGTGCTCGATCGCGGCGGCGCAGAAACGGCCTCCTGCTGATCGGGCGGAAGTTCGAACCACAGCAGCAGCGGGGGAATTCCCAAGATTCGCGCGTAAGTCGACAGCGTATCGAGGTTTGTCACTCGTACGCGACCTTGTTCGATCCGAGAGAGGTGTCCCTGAGTGATCGACAGCCACCGCGCCATATCCTCCTGGGTTACCCGGTGGCGCCCATGCTGGGGATGCCGTCGGTAGGCCCGGATGGCCTTGCCGATGTCGCGAGCGTCGAGTGCCTGGCGAAGGTCCCCCGACCACCATGCGTGATCAGGTAGCGACGGCAGCCGATCGTCAGCACCGCGGCATCGGCCGCAGAGAAGCCCCGACGGCACCTGCGCTGCGCACCGCGGACACAAATCCGGTGCCGCATCGAAATCGACCATCACACAACCCTTCCCCCTCGATCAACATGAGTAGTCCTCGGATGCATAAAACGTATGCATTTTCAGCGCTTCTGCTCTCGCTGGTCATGTCCCCAAAATCGTAGCCACCAGGTCGATGCTACGACGGCTCGATCCACATGAAGGGCGCTTATATGAACACTTTCCACGATCCGATCAGCGTTTCGCTACAAAATCGAGCGACCGCCCGAAGGCCGCTACCTATCCTCACCGCCGATCAGCAGGCGGAGCTGAATCCAGGTCTGCGACAGGTGATCGACTACCGCAAGAGCGGGCTGTCGGCGAACTGGATCGTCGGTTGTCCGCTGGATTGCACCTACTGTGTACGCCATACCTTCGACAACTTTGGGATGAAGGTACCTTGACGGCTGATGGACGAGGAAAACGCAGCTCGGATGCTGCTGCGCAACAAGCACTTCCGCCCGCATGTGACCCCGATCCAGCTGCTGAACAGAGCGACCGATCCCATGCTTCCCGCGGTGAAGCCGCACACCCTCGAGATGCTGCGTCTACTCGATGAGCAGGGTATTACCAACCACGTCCTGCTCATCACGCGGTGGCGGATCGAGCCAGAGGACTGCCCGGTCCTCAACACCTTCCACAACATCCGGCTGACCGTCCTGGTCACGCACAGTGGAATCGAAGACGAGCGCATCGAACCGGTCGACTCCAATATCGCGGCGACTTCGCTGCGGACCGCGTTCGAGCACGCCGAGAGCTATCGCGTGATCCTCTACTGGCGCCCGATCGTGCCGGAGCTCAACGACTCCGACGCCCATCTGGACCGGGCGCGTGAACTCAGCCATTTCGCCCACGCCACCGTCTTCACAGGCCTTTTCTTCAAAGACCAGATCCGCGACTACTACCGGGAGAACGGTCTGCCCGGGCTGTACGACGACAATCCCTCACGCAAGATATTCCCCGAGCAGTTGGAGCAGCGGATTCTGGCCAATCGTGCCGGGTTCGGATCGCCGTTGTTCCGGAAGACGAGTTGCGGGGTGACCTTCGCGCATAGCGTCGCCGACTACAACGGGCACTACGGTGTCCGAGAGTTGTGTGATATCTGCCCTGTCGCACAGATCAAACGCTGCGCGGACGATTGGCAGCGCCCAGGCGAGGAATCGACCGCGGCCTGGGTTCAGCGGCTCGGCGGCCAGTTGCTCGAGATCACCAACCGAGCGGTGATCGTTGAGGGACTGCCCGAAGGGCGTCGCAACTTCCTTCAGCACAATCTCGGCTACCAGGTCAACGACATCAGGCGCCCACACCACTTCGGCAGGCACGGACGGGCAGACACCGGATGGGTTCACACACAGGAGGCGACACGATGAAGGTTCCCGACGCACTGCACGGCAAAGACTTCGCTGTCGTCGATGTCGAAGGCAATGGGCAGACGCCACCCGAAATCATCGAGATCGCGATCCTGCCGGTCTCCGGCGCGATGGTGGGGGTCGACGATATGCGGTCGTGGCTGGTCCGCCCCGCCCGGCCGATCACCCCGATCGTGACCCGCAAGGTCCATGGCATCACCAACGCCGACGTGGCCGAATGCCCGACCTGGCCGGAGGTGTCGGAAAAGATCGAGGCGGCCCTGACGGGAAGGGTCCTGATCGCGCACAACGCGAATCTGGAAAGGCGGGTTCTCTCCGAACACCTGCCGGACTGGACACCACCGATGGTGCTCGACACGTTGAGACTCGCCAAAGCGGTGTGGCCCGGCATCGGTGGTTACGCACTGGAAAAGCTGGTCACCCACGCGGAGCTGGACACAACCGCGGTCTCAGATCACGGCCATCACCGCGCCGGGTGGGACACCTGGGCGGCCTGGCAGCTGCTGGTGCGGCTGGTTCACGAAGGCGGATTCCGTTGGGACGAACTCGTGCAGGCGGCGGCGCCTGCGGAGTTCATTCCGCCGAGAGAACCAGAAGGACGGCTGTGGTGAGCACCGATTTCGTACGCCCAGTGACCGTCGCGGTCACCGGGACGCACTCGACCGGCAAGACCACCTTCCTGCGGCAGGTCACCGGACAGCTGCATCGCGAACGCGTCGAGGTGGCGGTCGTTGCCGACCTCGGCGCGGAGGCCACGGAGCACGGGTTGCCGATCCTCCAGCAACACACGTGGGCATCGACACTGTGGATCGTCTCGCGCGGAATGTCTCTGGAAGCGCAGGCTTGGAGCCGGGCGGACGTGGTCCTGGTCGATCGGCCCGTATCGGATGCGCTCGGATATTACGAAGCCGCTTTGGAATACCGGGGCGATCAACCCGATCCCGTGAACATCGACCAGCTCGAGCAGCTGGTTACTCGGCACGCCGGTCACTATGACCTCATCCTGCGCACGGTGCTCGATCCGAGAATCCCATTGGACCTGAGCAAGCCACGGGGCACCGATCCGGAATTCCGGTCGCTGGCCGACCGGCACGTCGCGAAGGTCCTCGAACGACTCGGCATCGGACATGACCTGCTTCCCTCCGACGGGCACGATCGCGTCCTCGCCGAAGTGATGGCCTTTGTCAAGGGTCGCCTCGACGCGGGGCCGATGAGAACGACGATCGCCGATGACGAGGCCTAGGGGCTCGATGCACGAGATGGCAGGACACACCAGCGACCTACCGCAACGAACACCGTTCCTCGGGCCGCTTGCTACCTGGAACGGATTGCCCATCGAGGTGTTGACGGACTATCTCACCGCCCTCCGTGAATGGGCGGAGGCTCCGGAAGCGCCCCGGGGCCGGAGTGGATGCTCCTCTGACTCCGGTGACTCCCAACCCCAAAACGACATGAGGATGCAGACGGCAATGAGCTCGAATTGGTGGCAAGACGATGGCGAACCATCCGGTGCGGGGTATAGCGTCCAGGACATCGTCGACCGTGTCCAAGCGGAGTGGAGAGCCAGCCGACGGGGACCTACGGGCTGGCCTCACCCAGCCCCCGAGCGGCCCTTGAACGTCGAAGAAGCGCACGCGACCATGCAGCAGCACCGAGGCTGCCGCGCAACCGAGTGCCCTCGGAAGGAGGCGGCACGCCAAACGCTGATCAGCGCCGGACGCATGAAGCCGGACACGTCACGAGAGCACTGAAGTCGTTGCGGTGTCTCAGCGTCATGCCGAAGCATACGACGCGCGGAGCATCATTTCATCGCGCGAGATCGGGGGCGCCGCCGAACGAATTCCGCGGCGCCCCAGCGGGATCAGTGGGTCGGCAGGGGCCAGGCGGGGCGGTCCGCGCCGTAGGCGGGTGCGGGCCAGGCGTAGTCCGGGTATTCGGGGAGTACGGGGGGCGCGGTGACGACTTGTCCGTGCCGGACCACCTGCGCTGCGCTCGGCTCCGCGGCTGCCGGATGACGTGGTGTGCGGTCGGGCGCGCTGAGCAGCCAGGACGCGGTGCGGGCCAGAGCCACACGCACGTCCCGCCCGATGCCGTCGCTCGCGCGCGCGACCAAGGCGTCGATCACTCCGGCGGCGAGCAGGTAACCCGAAGCGTGGTCGAGCGCCTGCGCGGGTAGCGCCCCTGGCACGGAGGGCGCGCCCTCCAGGATCGAGATGCCGGATGTGGCCTGCACGATGCTGTCGAAGCCACGCCGCTCACCCCACGGCCCGGCTTCACCCCAGGCGGACACCCGCCCGTGGATCAGCCCTGGGCGGGCGGCGGCCCGCACCCCGGCGCGCTCCAGCGCGCCCGGCCGGTAACCGGTGATCAGCACGTCGGCGGCGGCGATCAGATCATCGAGGCCACTGGTGCGCAGATCGACCAACGCCGAGCGCTTGCCCTGACAGGTGTCGGCGAATTGCCAGGGGATCTCGGGCAGTTGCGGCGGGTCGACCCGCAGCACTTCGGCGCCGAGCAAAGCCAGCGCCCGCGTCGCGACCGGGCCCGCGATCACCCTGGTCAGATCGAGCACACGCAATCCTCGCAGCG
This sequence comes from Nocardia sp. NPDC004718, assembly GCF_053601535.1. Classification (NCBI taxonomy): domain Bacteria; kingdom Bacillati; phylum Actinomycetota; class Actinomycetes; order Mycobacteriales; family Nocardiaceae; genus Nocardia; species Nocardia sp. NPDC004718. The sequence continues at coordinate 142,948 of NZ_JBSGCA010000011.1, read as the reverse complement.
GCTGCAAAGGTGCGGCGCCCGCAGGCAATCCAGCTTCCCCGCGGTCGGCGCGCCGGTCGATCGCGACCAATGGGCCCGCCGCCGCGGCCTGTCCTTCCGGGCTCGCGGTCCACTCCTCCTCGGTGCGGACGCGGACCGCGATAGCGCCCTGCGCGGAGGCCTGTTCCTCCAGATCCGAGGCGCGGATCATCGCAATGCGGGCGACGGCGAGATCGACCGGCACGGACTCGGGCAAGCCGAGTGTGGCGAGCAGTCGCGCCCGGTGATGCGGATAGTTGGCGTGCGTGCGAACCCATCCGTCGAAGGTGGGGAAGAAGCCGGAGAGGTCGGCGAACTGCGTCGGCAGTTGGCCGCCGATGCGTAACAGACGCTCGCTGGAGAAGGCCGCGGTGATGCGGGCCGGGTCGATGCGATGCGCCACCAGGGCCAGACCGCGGGCCGCTCGCATGCGGTTCGCCGCGGCGGTCAGCGCCGCGACCGACCCGGCGGCGAGTGCCCAGACCGGTAGTGTCGCAGCGAGATTGCTACCTGGATCGGGCGCGGGGGAGACGGGTGAGGCGGTGACACCGATACCGGCCTCGTAGTCCTGGACGAGCCGTGCGTGCGTGTTCACTCGCTTCAGCGTAGTTGGCGCTACGGCGAACTCGGGTGCGGTGGTCGTCACACCGCGGCGGATGCGGTCCGCGGCTTCCGCGCCGCACCGTCGTTCCGTGGTGTCACCTGCGCCGATTCGGTTCGGCGACCGGTGTGACCCGCATGCGGGCGTGCCGCGCCTCGATGCGGCGGGGTGGTCGACGAACGGATGGCGCGCCCGTCCAGGTGGAACCCGTGGGCAGGCCCGAACGGCGACCGCCGGATCGCACAAGGGCGATGCCGGAATAGCGGACGAAATGCTGACGAGCTCGAGGCTCCGGCGTCTCGGGCGGTGGTGGATGCCGGGCCGGTCGCAGCACCCAAGCGGCACGAAAGAGCCTGTCCGAGCGGACTTCTCGCCAAGGAGGATAGTGGCGGGCGCGAAAACCGGACGTATCGGCCAGCGTGTCCACATGCTGCACCGCAGCAGCCGGCGCCTACTGGGCCGACCGCCCCCCGCACCGCTACCTCGGCCGGATCGCTCAGTTGACCGACGAAATAAGTTCTCGTCTCACGGAATTGGCCGACTATCGGTAGCGGATCGCCGAACTCGAACAGTGAATCGCGCGGACGAGCCCCGGCGGCGCCTGAGCCGTCCGGCACGCCCCGGTGCCGTACCCGCCACCGCGGACGGGGATGCTGCATCGGTGCAGGAGATCTTTCGGACTGTCGGCGTCGAGGGGTGGGTGCATGCCCGGTGCGTCGATTGCGGCGCCGAGGCGGGCGTCCGGGCGGACGAACCGGTGGTGCTCGCCTCGGTGGTGAAGGTGCCGCTGGTCCTGGAGTTCGCCAGGCAAGTAGCGGCGGGACAGTTGGACCCCGCCGACCGAGTGCGGGCGCGGGCGGCGGATCGGCTCGGCGGCGTCGGCACGGCGGGCTGCGCCGACGACGTCGAGTTCAGCCTGCGCGACGCGGCGTACTTCGCGCTCACCGTCAGCGACAACACCGCGGCGGACCTGCTGTTCGACCGGGTGGGGCTGGACAACGTGCGCTCGCTGCTGCGTGAACTGGGCCTCGCCGCCACCCGCGTGGTGGGTCCGCCGCGCACCGTGGTGCAGTCCATGGCCGAGGACATCGGCGCGGCCGACGCGGACGAGTTCGCCCGCCGGTTTCCCTCGCTCGACGCCGAGCAGGTGCTGCGCACCCGCGCGCTGGACCCGCGGCGCACCACCGCGAGCACCCCGCGGGAGATGGCGCGGCTGCTCACCCTGATCGCCCGGGACGAGGCGGGCGCACCGGAGGCGTGCCGGTGGGTGCGTGATCTGATGCGTCAGCAGGTGAACTGGTACCGGCTCGCCGCCGCCTTTCCCCCGGACGTGCAGGTCTGGGCCAAGACGGGGACGTTGCCCGGTGTGCGCAACGAGGTCGGCGTCGTCGAGTATCCGGATGGAAAGCGTTATGCCGTGGCGGTTTTCACCCGCGCGGCGACCTTGGCGCAGCGGCTGCCGCAGGTGGATCGCGCCATCGGCGCAGCCGCCGTCGAGGCGATCGGCCGGATCGTTCACGGCGGGCCGTAGACGACGTTCCATGGCCGTTGCGGCGGGTCCGCGACCGGACTCGGCCGTGACGCGCCGTCGCCTTCCAGCACCGCGACGACCAGTTCGGCCAGCTCCCCCACCAGCGGATGCGCCACGCCCACCGGCCAGGCCAGCGTCAACCGATGACTCAGCGTGCCCTCCGGCAGTGGCCGCCAGACCACGCGGGGTTCCTTCTGCGCCACCATCCCCTGGTCGAAGGCCACACCCCGCCCCGAGAGCACCATGCCCAGGACGAATTCGGGATTGCGCGCGTGCTGCACCGACGCCGGGCGGAAGCCGTGCTCCCAGCAGCGGCGCAGCGTGGCGTCGTAGAGTCCGGGTGCGGCGGCGCGCGGGAAGATCACCAAGCCGTGCCCGGCGAGGTCGGCCAGTTCCAGCGCCGACCGCGCGGCCAGCGGCGAATCACGGGGCAGCACCACGCCGAGCGGCGTCTCCACCACCGGGCCGAGTTCCAGGCCGACCACGTCGACCGGGTGTTGCAGCACCCCGGCGTCCAATTGACGGTCGGCGAGCAGCCGGACCTGCTCGGCGGTGGTCAGTTCCTGCAGATCCACCCGGACGTCCCTGGCCTCGAACGCGGTGAGCAGCGCGGCGAGCACCCGCCCGGCCAGTTCGGGCGGCACTCCGATCCGCACGGCGTCCATCTCGCCCCGATGCGCCTTCCCGACCAGTGTTCTCGTCCGCTCCCAGCGCGCGAGCAGGTCTCGCGACTCGGCGAGCAGAATCTGCCCGGCCTCGGTGAGTTCGACGCGGCGGCTGTCGCGGTCGAACAGACGCGCGCCGAGGTCGGCCTCCAGGCGGCGGATGCGCTGGCTCAGCGGCGGCTGGGCGATGCCGAGCCGCTCGGCGGCCCGCCCGAAATGCAATTCCTCGGCGACGGCGACGAAATACCGGAGCTGGCGCAGCTGGTCCACGCTGCGACGATATCGCTTCCGATATCACCGAGCGCCGCCATCGGTCTTGGACACGGCCGCAGGGCATGTGGTGTGGTGCCCGCATGACTGGTTTCGGACGGCGTGAATTTCTCGGTGCGACGGCGGGCGCGGCCGCGCTGGCAGGGCTAGTCGCTTGCGCTACAACGGATTCCGTCGACAATGGTGCGGCGACTTCGGTGCCCGCGGGCGGATCGCCCGGCGGGGTGACGCTGCGGTGGTGGGGCAACAACAGCTGGGAGATCCGCCTGCCGGGGGGCAAGGTCGTGCTCATAGACCCCTGGCTGACCAGGTTCCATACCGGAACCTACACCGCCGAGGGCGCGGATCCGCAGACGCCGATCACCGTGGATACCGCGCTGATCGACCACTACGTCGACAGCGGTGAATTGCGCGCCGATCACATCCTGGTCACCCACGGCCACTACGACCACCTCACCGACGTGCCGTATCTGGCGAAGAAGACCGGAGCGACGGTGCTCGGCACCGAGACGCACCTGAACCTCATGGCCGCGCTCGGCGCTCCGGAGCAACAGCTCGCCTTGGCGACGGGCGGCGAATTCCTCCGTTTCGACGGGTACACCATCCGGGTGCTGCGTTCGCTGCACTCCGCTTCCGGGGCGCGTGCCACGGTGGCTTTCGCGGGTACCCGTCCAGGCCTGGGCGCGGGAGAACTGCCGCAGCCCCGAGTGATTCGTGATCTGGTCGAGGGCGGCACGCTCGCCTACGAGGTGAGCGGCGGCGGGGTGAGCGTGCTGAACTTCGGCGGCTCGAACTACATCGAGTCGGAACTGGCGGGCTTGCGCCCGGACGTGCTGCTGCTGCCCGCTGGAGGCGGAAAGATCCAGGACTACGTCGGGCGCCTGCTGCGCGCCACCGGCAACCCGCGCTACGTGCTGCCCACCCACTGGGACGACTTCGACCATCCACTCACCGAACCCGCTCGCGACTGGGGCGGTCTGGAGCCGCTACGAGCGGCGGTGCGTGCGGCGAGCCCGCGGAGCACTTTCGTCACCGTGGACCATCTACAGACCTTCACGCCCTGACCCGATGCGGCGCCCGGGGCGACTACCGTGGTCTGGTCCGGCCGCGCACCGGGACATGCGACGGAGAAGGGAGATCGAACATGGCAGGCGGTATCACCGACTCGGAGTGGTTGCGGACGCTGCGATCCGAGGCGGTCGTGCGGCATCACCTGCTGTGCTTCCCGCCGGGCGGAGGCTCGGCCACGGCATACCGAGATCTCGCACAGCGGTTCGGGCCGGGCGTCGCGGTGTCCGCGGTCCAGTATCCCGGGCGGCAGGACCGGTTGGGCGACGACCTGATCACCGACCTGGCCGCACTGGCGGACCGGATCGCGCGAGAGGTGCTCGCGCAGGGCGAGATCTCGTCGCTGTCCTTGTTCGGCCACAGCATGGGCGCGACCGTGGCGTTCGAGACCGCGCGCAGGCTGGAGCGCGCCGGGCAGCCGCTGGCCACCCTGTTCGTCTCCGGCCGTCCCGCACCGACATTCGAGGAGACGCAGCGGCTGCACCTCGCCTCCGACGACGCGCTCATCGATGAGCTGGCACGGCTGGCCTCGGATCCCGCTCCGCTGGATATGCTGCGCGCCGAGCCGGGCCTCGCCGAACTCGTGCTGCCCGCCGTGCGCGCGGACTATCGAGCGGTCGAGACCTATCGTCATCAGCCGGGAGAACCGTTGCGCGTCGACATCGCGGCGCTGGTCAGCACCGAGGACCCGACGATGCGACCCGAACAGGCCGACGAATGGCGAGCGCACACCAGCGGCGGATTCGATCGCGCGACGTTCCCCGGCGGGCATTTCTACCTGGACGAGCACGGCGCGCAGGTCGCGAGCTTCGTGGAGCGCCACCTCGGCGCCTGAGCACCGGCCGCCTCGTCAGTGCGGCGCGTGCACACGGGTGGCCGGGGTGGCCCGCCGGCGCAGCGCCCACCCATAGCCGATCCAGGACGCCACCACCAGCGCGGCCACGACTGCCCGCACCAACCCGAGTGCGCTTTCGGGGTAGATCACGCCGGTGATGTAGTGATCGATGAACCCGCTCGACGGCAGCCGCTGCTCCCCGGCACGCTCGCGCGCCCAGTTCTCCAGATACGTGAGCGGGCAGTCGATGCCGAACACGATCGTGCTGAATCCCCAGCAGACCGCGAGCACGTGCAGCCAGATCGTGCGCCCGAAGCGCCACGCGAGGAATCCGCCGACCACCACGTAGGCCACGAACGCGAAATGCGTGACGGCGGTGGCGTCGGCCAACAGCCGGTACAGCACGCTTCCAGCGTAACCTTCCCTCGCGCGGCTGGTCCCGAGCCGGCCGCTACCACGGGGAAGGCTGGTAGTCCTTGAGGAAGCAGCCGAACAGATCGATCCCGTTCTCACCCTGCACGATGGGGTCGTAGACCCGCGCCGCGCCGTCGACCAGGTCCAGCGGGGCGTGGAAACCTTCTTCGGCGAGGCGGATCTTGGTGTAGTGCGGGCGCTCGTCGGTGATCCAGCCGGTGTCGACCGCGGTCATCAGGATGCTGTCCTGCTCCAGCATCTCCCTGGCGCTGGTGCGGGTCAGCATGTTCAGCGCCGCCTTGGCCATATTGGTGTGCGGGTGTCCCGGACCCTTGTACGCGCGGGAGAACTGCCCTTCCATCGCGGAGACGTTCACGACGTACTTCCGGCGCGCCGCGGCGGCCGCCATCGCCGGGCGCAGGCGCGAGACGAGAATGAACGGCGCGACCGAGTTGCACAGCTGCACTTCCAGCAGTTCGGTCGGATCCACCTGCGTGACGGTCTGCACCCAGCTGTTGGTGTGCGCGAGATCGGGCACCAGGCCGCCCGCGTCGATCGCGACGCCGCGCGCGATCCGTTCCAGCGTCGCCGATCCGGCGACCAAGGCCAGCTCGGCGACATCGGCGGCGGTGAGCGCCGGGGTGAGCGAGGCGGTCAGCGCGGTGGGGTGCGCCTGCATGGTCTTGCCGAAGCTGACCACCTCCGGCAGCGCGCCCGCGGGCAGCGGGCCCGATTCCGCCTCGACCAGGGCGCTGTAGGCGCCGGGGGAGCGACGGACCGTCTGTGCGGCGTTGTTGATCAGGATGTCCAGCGGGCCCTGGGCGGCGACATCGTCGGCCAAGGCGACCACCTGGGCCGGGTCGCGCAGATCGATGCCGACGATGCGCAATCGGTGCAACCAGTCGGCGCTGTCGTCCATCGCGGCGAAACGCCGGATCGCGTCGTTGGGGAAGCGGGTCGTGATGGTGGTGTGCGCGCCGTCGCGCAGCAGTCGCAGCGCGATGTACATGCCGATCTTGGCGCGGCCGCCGGTGAGCAGTGCCCGCCGTCCGGTCAGATCGGTACGAGCGTCCCGTTTGGTGTGGCTGCGCGTCGCGCAGTCCGGGCACAGCTGGTGGTAGAAGGCATCGACCCGGGTGTAGCGCTGCTTGCAGATGTAGCAGGGACGCGGGCGGATCAGCGTGCCCGCGCTGGCTCCGGTGGTGGTGGAGCTGATCGGGATGCCCGCGGTCTCGTCATCGATCCGGTTCGGCGAGCCGGTCGCGGTCGCGGCGACCACCGCGCGGTCGGCGGCCGACACCGCCGCGCGCGCATCCGAGCGGCGCCGCTGCTTGAGCTTCTTGAACATGTGCCCGACCGCGCGCTGCACCGCCACCGAGTCGGGATGTTCCTTCTCGAGCGTTCCGGCCTGCTCCAAGACTCGAAGACAGGTCGCGAGGTCCTCGGGATCGATCATGCTTTCGGCCATCGCGGCGGGGGACATCCTTCATCGAGCTGGGCAGACGACCGGCCCATTGTCGCAAACTCGCCGGACCGGTCGCTCGCGCCCCGTCCGGTACGCCGTGGTCAGCTGCTGCGCGGGGCGATCGCCGCGCGGTCGGCGCGCAGGTCGTCGACGAAGTTGGCGATGGCCTCGGCGACCAGCAACGGCTCGGTGATCGGCAGCCAGTGATTCGCCGGGACGGCGCGGCGCCACAGCTTGTCCACCCAGCGCGCGGAGGCGTCGTAGACGGCGGCCGGGACGAACGGGTCGGTGGTGTCGACCAGTAGCTGAACCGGGACGGCGGTCCGCCGCACCCGCGGCTTGCCCAAGTGGTGCAGCAGATTCGCCTGCGCGATGCGCGCGCCCGCGAGCAGATCGCCACGCCAGGTGCGCGCGATCCGCGCGGGCAGCGGTGATACTCCCCCGAGCCCGCGCACGAGCAGGCCGCGCACGCGGGGCGGGTAGAGCCTGCGGGCCATCGGACCGGGCGTCAGCGCCCAGCGCGCACCGTGCAACCACCAGCCCAGGTCGCGGAGTTCGCGGCCCGCGCGGGGCGCCAGCGCGCGCAGCCACAGGCCGAGATGATCGAGGTTCGGTCCGGCGATCGCGGTGAACGAGGCGATGCGGGTGTTGGCACGCTCGTCGCAGACCGCTTCCCACAGTTGCACCGCGCCCCAGCCGTGGCCGCATGTGTGCACCGGCCTGCGCGGGCTGGCGGCGTCGATCACCGCGAAGAAGTCCTCCGCCAGAGTGCCGAGGCGATACTCCGACAGTACGGCGGGAACGGCCGAATCCCCGTGCCCGCGAACGTCATAGGTGATGATCCGGAAGCCGTCGGCCAGCAGGGCCGCGACCGTGGACCACACGCGATGGGTGTCGGTGAGGCCGTGCACCAGCACCAAGGGCTCCGCGGCGGCATCACCCCATTCGAAGACGGCGAGTTCGGCGCCGTCCCGGTCGACCGTCCAGGTGCGGTCCGGTCGGGGCGCTTCGGTGGTGTCGAGCAGTTCGGTCATGTCCTTACCTCATTCGCTGCCGGCTACCGATCCGATGGCACGTCGCCGTCGTGCCCGATGTCAGTAATTCCGATACGGACAGTACGAAGGATTGACCCCTGGAGGGAAAGGTAAAACACCCGAATATGGCGCAGCTCACCACCGGGATCGCGGCATGGGCGCCTGTTCTTCCGCAGCGCTCGGTCGGCCGCCCGCCTCCGCTCCTGGTCGGGCCTTGTCATCCGGACGGGCGGGCGCGGCTTCGGGGCCGTGACCTCGGCCCGCTCTCCTTGTTGACAACTCGCCAATAGTTCGGGAATCTGGGGCGTAACCGGCGACGGGGCCGGACCGGAGCTAGCAAAGGATCCAGCGATGGCGCGCGCGGCGTGGAGTGACGACGAGGTCGAGGCGGTACGAGACCTGGCGAAGACCTTCTTCGAGAAGGAGGTCGTGCCCCATGAGGAGAAATTCGTCGCGCAAGGGCACCCCGATCGTGCGCTGTACAACCGGGCCGGTGAACTCGGCCTGCTGTGTCCCGCGATTCCCGCCGAATACGGCGGTGGCGGCGGTACTTTCGCGCACGAAGCCGCCATCATCGAAGAGCAGGCCCGCGCCGGGGACGGATCGATGGGCATCCCCGTGCACAGCTCGATCATCGCTCCGTACCTGTACGAGTTCGGTTCCGAGGAACTCAAGCGGCGTGTGCTGCCCAAGGCCGCGAGCGGCGAGATCGTGCTGTCCATCGGCATGACCGAGCCGGGCACCGGATCGGACCTGCAGAACATCAAGACCCGCGCGGTACTGGAGGGCGACGAGTACGTCATCACCGGCTCGAAGATCTTCATCACCAACGGCTGGCTCTGCGACGGCATCATCATCGCCGCCAAGACCGACCCGGCCAAGGGCGCGGCCGGTGTCTCGCTGATCTTCGCCGAAGTCGGTGACGACACTCCCGGTTTCGAGCGCGGGCGCATCCTGAACAAGATCGGCGGCAAGGCCCAGGACACCGCGGAGCTGTTCTTCGACGGCCTGCGCGTGCCCGCGTCCAACCTCCTCGGCGGCGCCGAGGGGCAGGGCTTCTACCAGATGATGCAGATGCTCGCGCAGGAACGCCTGGTCACGGCGATCATCGCGGTCGCCATGATGGAGAAGGCGGTGCAGCTCACCGTCGATTACACCAAGGGCCGCGAAGCGTTCGGCAAACCGCTGTTCGCCATGCAGAACACCAAGTTCGAACTCGCCGAGTGCGCGACCATCACCAAGGTCTCGCGCACCTTCCTCGACGACTGCATCGACAAGCACCTGCGCGGTGAACTCGACATTCCCAGCGCTGCCATGTCGAAATACTGGCTGACCGATCAGCTCGGTATCGTGGTGGACCGCTGCCTGCAACTGTTCGGCGGCTACGGCTACATGACGGAGTATCCGATTTCCCAGCTCTACACCGGCGCCCGCGTCCTGCGCATCCTGGCGGGCAGCAACGAGGTGATGAAGGATCTCATTGCCCGCTCTCTCTGACACCAGGAGTGCGGCCGCGGACGGTGGCGCCGACCCGGCGCTACCGCGCCGCCGCAGGCTCGAACCCGACGAGCGGCGCGCGCAGATCCTCGCCTGCGCGATCGACATGTTCGGCGAGCGCCCGTACGCGGCCGTCTCCACCGCCGAACTGGCGCAGCGCGCGGGCGTCGCGCGCGGTCTGATCAACCACTATTTCGGCAACAAGCGCGACCTCTATCTCGCGGTGGTGCGGCGCATGGTGACGTTGCCGAAGCTCGACAACATGGTCGTGCCCACCGGCAGCTGGCGTGAGCGGGTCGACGCCAGCGTGCGCTGGCTGCTGGACACCATCGCCGAGCACGGCAGCACCTGGGTGAAGGTGACCAGCCACGAGGGCGTCGGTGACGATCCCGAGGTGCAGCAGATTCTCGACGCCGCCGACGACGCGGCGGCCGAGCGCTTGCTGCTGATGGTCGGCCTCGCCGATTCGGCACACGACGCCGAACTGCGCGCGATGGTGCGTGCCTACGGTGGTCTGGTCAAGGTCGCGGGCCGGGAATGGATCACGCGCGGCACGCTCACCCGCGCGCAGGTGCACGAGCTGCTGTGCGACATGCTGCTGACGCTGGTCACCGAATCGCTGCCCAAGGTCGACCGCAGGCAGTCACCCGGCGGCCCGGATCACCGCTCGCCGCTGTAGCGAATCGGACGCAAGGCGCCCGGCCCGTGGCCGTGGCGGCCGTGCTTCAGTTCGATCGCCTGTTCCCGGTGATGTTCGACGAGCAGGGCGCCGACGCCGGTGATCCACAGCGCGGCCGTCACGACCACACCGACGCCGGTCCAGCCGGTGAACCCGTATCCGGCGGCGGTCAGAGTGCAGGCCAGCGCTACGAGGCCGAGGGTGCACAACACGATGCCCGGCAGGTTGAAGTTGTCGTCGAGCAAATCTCCGGCCCTGGCATGCCAATGCGGGGTATCCCGGCCGCTCGACGTCGTCTTATCGGACATGGATCCTCCTGGATAAAGGCCGCGGTCAGGTGGGTCGTCTGTCGACCAGCATGCGCCTCGGCTAACAGATTCGCGAGAGTTGCGACACGTTTGTTATTACGGCCCGATCACAAATATCCGACACTTCGAATCATCTTTTCGCCGCGCGCGCCCTATTCTGTGTCGGTATATCGGGGCGGGTCCGGGCAGTCCGAGGTTCCTGCGCGGTGTTGGTGTGGAGAGGGACCTGAATGACACGGGCAGAACGGCGTGATACGGATCGCTGGCCGCAGGCGCAGCCGGAGGATCGCTGGTCGGAGCCGGAGCCCGACGGCCGCTGGGCGGACGACGAGGACGAGCGCTGGCCCGAGCAGCCGCCGAGCCGCCGCCGGACGGGCCGACTGCGGGTGGAGATCCCGCCGATCGTCAATCCGTACGCGATCGTCGCGCTCGTAGCGGCACTGCTGGGGCTGTTCCCGGTCGCCATCGTGTTCGGCTTCATCGCCTTCAGTCACCCGCGCGGCCGGGTCATGGCGATGTTCGCGCTGCTGCTCGGCGTCGCCGAGATCACCGCGGTGGCCGGGTTCGTCCTGCTGACGGGCAACTGGCTGCCGGACGTGATGAACCGCCAGTCCGTGATCGCGCCCACGCCCGTCGCGTCGGTGCCCACGACCGTCGAACGTCCGGTGGCGACGACCACGGCGGCGGCGCCGAGCCCCGCCGCGACCACCACCTCCTCGGTTGCCCAGGGACCGGTCACGAAGGGTTCGTCGTGCACCGAGGCGCAGCTCGGCCAGATCGGCAGCGCCGCCGACGGTGGCACCCTGATCTGCCTCACCACCTCCGGCGGCTATCAGTGGGCGGGGCCGCACGTCGTAGCGACCGCCGTGCAGCAGGCGGGGTCGAAGTGCGACGCTTCCGGGGCGAAGACCGGACGCACCGCCGACGGCCGGGCCCTGGTGTGCGAACTCAGCGGCCGTAGCGGCACCTGGGTGCTGTGGACCGAATAACGCTCGCTATTCGGCCTTCTTGGCGCGGCTCGGCTGCACCCTGGGCGGCTCGTTGGGCATCTTCGGATATTGCGGGGGCCACGGCGCGTCCATGAGACCGGCCGCCATGTCCCGGTCGGACATCTCCAGCAGCGGGGCGATGGACTGGGGCGCACGGTCGGCCCACGGGTCGCCCGATGCGGCGTACCGTGCCGGGACGGTCGCGATGGTCAGCTCGTCGGGCACCACCGAATCCAGATCCGCCCAGCTGATCGGCGTCGAGACCTGCGCGCCGACCTTCGGCCGCACACACCAGGCGCCGAACACCGTTTTGTGCGGCGCGTTCTGATTGAAATCGATGAAGACCCGGTTGCCGCGTTCTTCCTTCCACCACTGCGCGGTGATGTCCTGCGGGAACCGGCGCTCCAATTCGCGGGCCAGCGCCACCGCGGCGGCCCGCACTTGATAACCGTCCCACTTCGGTTCCAGCGCCGAGTAGAGGTGCAAGCCGCGTGAGCCGGAGGTCTTGATCCAGGATTCGATGCCTAGTTCGGCGAGCAGATCTCTGGTGCGTATCGCGGCGTGCCGGAGGTCGGCGAAGGTGATGCCCGGCGAAGGATCGAGGTCGATGCGCAGTTCGTCGGCGATCTCCAGATTGTCGGCGCGGTTGGGCCAGACGTGGAACCCGAGGCACCCCTGGTTCACCGCCCACAGGATGTGGGCGAGATCGTGCGCGACGAGGGCGTCGCTGGTGGTGCCGTTCGGTGTGGACACCTCCACGGTGTGCAGCCAGTCCGGCGCGGATTTCGGCACCCGTTTCTGGAACCAGGACTTGCCGGACGCCCCGTCCGGATACCGCTCCAGCAGCAGTGGACGTCCGCCGACCACATTCAGGAACGGCTCGGCGATCGCCTGGTAGTACCGCACCAGATCGAGTTTCGTCTCGCCGCGCTTGGTGAAATAGATCTTGCCCGGATTGCTGATCGTGACGGTCCGGCCGTCGGTCTCGATGTCCACGGACTCGGTCATCGCGCCGCGCCTTCGCCGAACAGCGTGCTCAATTCCGCGGGCGCGACCTCGTCCAGCTGCGCGTAGGTACACGATTCCGGCGTACGGTCGGTGCGGAAGCGCACCAGCCTGCCGCCGTGGCGCAGCCGTCCCGACTGCACGTGCTCGTAGCGCACCTCGGCGACCAGCTCCGTCCGCAACGCCTCCCAGGACAGATCCTTGCCGCCGGTCCAGCGGCTGACGCCGCCGGGCATCTTGCCCTCCGCCGCCGCCTGCGCCGCGGCGTCGGCCCAATCCCGCCAGGGATGGTTGTCGAGCGCGTTCTCCCGCAGTGGCGCGAGCTCCTCGACCAGTTCCTTGCGCCGGGCCGCGGTGAAGCTGCTGGCCACGCCGACGTGGTGCAGGCGGCCCTCGTCGTCGAACAGTCCGAGCAGCAGCGAGCCGACCCCGGCCCCGTCCTTGTGCCAGCGGAAGCCGGCCACCACGCAGTCGGCGGTGCGCTCGTGCTTGACCTTCAGCATCACCCGCTTGTCCTGGAGATAGGCGAGGTCGTCGGATTTGACCATCACGCCGTCGAACCCCGCGCCCTCGAAACGGGTGAACCAGTCCTCTGCGACGTCGGGATCGTGGGTGAGCGGAGTCAGGTGCACGCGCGCGAGCGCGGTGTCCAGGATCGTTTCCAGCAGCCGCCTGCGTTCGATGAACGGCTCCCCGGTCAGATCCTTGTCGCCGAGGGCGAGCAGATCGAAGGCCACGAAACTGGCCGGCGTCTCCGCGGCCAGCTTGGCGACCCTGGAGGCGGCCGGATGCAGCCGGTTCTGCAAGGTGTCGAAATCCAGACCCTGTTCGGTGACCACCACGATCTCGCCGTCCACCACGCAGCGGTCCGGCAGCGCCTGCTTCAGCAATTCGGCGACCTCGGGAAAATACCTGGTCAGCGGCCGGTCATTGCGCGAGCCGAGTTCCACTTCGGTGCCGTCGCGGAACACGATGCAGCGGAAACCGTCCCATTTGGGTTCGTAGCTCAGGCCCGGCTCGCGGGGCACCGCGGGCGCGGATTTGGCCAGCATGGGCCGCACTGGTGGCATCACCGGTAGATCCACGCGATCCTCCTCGGGTTCGATCCTCACCCATATCGACGGTGCGCGCGGACCGAACTCATCGGTATGTGGCCGCGGCCTCGGCTCGATCGTAGGCGGGTGCCCCGACAGGTTCGTGGACTTCGCCGGTCAGTTCTCCAGCCAGCCGTGCTGGTCGGCGAACGCGGTGAGCCGGTCGCGGATGGTGAGGATCTCACCCGCGGTGAGCGCGGGGCTGGCGTCCAAGAGCAGCTCGGTGATCAGGCGCTGGTGCTCGGCGACGGTGAGCTGTCCCGAACCCGCCCTGTCCTTCCCCTTGTGCCGGGCGGGGGGTGCGGACGACCCGCCGACCACGGTGAGATTGACCGCCTTGGGTCCGCGGTCGCCTTCGGTCACCTCGAACTCGAACACCCGTCCCTGTCGCAACTCGTCCTCGTCCAGGCCGATGTCGTTGACGTGGACGAACACATCGGGTCCACCGTCCTCCGGCCGAATGAATCCGAATCCCCGAGAGCTGTCGAACGACACCAATTTCCCTATGGACACCAACACCCGCTCCTCGTCGCCGTCGCTACTCGGCAACTTTAACGCGCCTTTTCGCCGTCGTCGGAGGAAAGCGCCTTTTGCAACGAATTGAAAACGGTCAGTCCCTGACCGACCATTCCGTTCACCAGTTCGCTCACTCCGTCCGGTCCGTTCAGCACGGTGAGATTCGCGTTCGCCAACCCGTTCGACGCCTGCCGCACGATTTCCGGAAGTTGTTCGATCAACAACTGATCCAGCGCGATGCGGTTGTTCGACGCGGCCGCCTCGGCCTGGATCCGGGTGCGGTCGGCTTCCGCCTCGGCCAGGATGCGCACCCGATCCGCTTCCGCCTGAGCGGGTTTGACGACCTCGGCCTGCAACTGCTGCTCGCGCAGCTCGGCCTCCTTGCGGGCCTGCTCGGCCTGCGCGGTGAGCACCTCCTGCAACGCCATCGCCTCGGCGAGCGGGCCCGCCTGCGCCGCCTCCGCGTTGGCCTTGTCGATGTCGCGCTGGTACTGCGCGCGCAGGATCGCCGTCTCGCGCTGATATTCCGCCTGCCTGCGCTGGGATTCCTGCTCGGCCTGCGCCGCCGCCTGCGCGGCCTGCGATTGCGCGATCTGCGCGTCGCGCTGGACGGCGGCATTGTGCGGGGCGGCGAGCGCGGCGATATAGCCGAGGTTGCCGTCATCGATGGACTGGATCTGGAAGGAATCGACCCACAGGCCGATATTGCTCATCTCGACTTTCGACGCGACGAGCACTTCGTCGGCCAGTTTCTGCCGCTCCCGGATGATCTCCTCGACCGTCATCGAGCCGACGATCGAACGCAGGTGCCCGGAGAAGATGCGACCGGTCAGCACCGACATCTCCCGCTCCTGCTCGGAGAGGAACCGCTGTGCGGCGTTCACGATGGAGGAGGTGTCGTTGGCCACCTTGAACGCGATCACCGCGCGGACGTCGAGCTGGATCGCCTGTTTGGTGACGCACCGCTCCTTGATCTCGGATTCGAACATCGCCAGCGACAGGTAGCGCACCTTGCGGAACAGCGGAATCACCCAGGCGCCGCGTCCGATGACTACTTTGAACGGCGTGTTGTCGCGGCTCTTGCCGCCGCTGACCAGCATCGCCTCGTCCGGGTCCGGCACATGGTAGCCCAGCACGTCTGTCTCCCTTACTTTCTCAGGTTTCTGCTGCCGGGTCCGGGGTGAGCGGAATCCACGGGACGACATCGACGACGCGCCCCGGATGGACCGCGATGACCAGCACGGTCGCACCGGCCGGGATCGGCTCGGTGGACTGTGCGATGTACAGCTCGGTTCCCCCGCGAATCGCGACCAGGACCTCGCTCAGCGTCCCGGCACCTCGGATCGGCGATGTGAGCGTACCTGTCAAACCCACCACCGGGTCGGTCATCGCGCGATCTCCTTCTTCCGGCTCTCGGACCGTCACCCTACGTCTGGCACAGCGCCTTTCGGTATCGGTGCGGCGGAACCGCCGAGGCGGCGCGAGTATGTTTCTTGCATGGGAGGTCGGCTGGCGCTGGTGGTGGGGTCGGAATGCGCGGCGCTGGGAGATCTGGGTTTCACCGAGGAACTCGCCAACGGCTTGTACGGGAGTCTGACCGAAGCGGGCGGGTGGCGGCCCGCCATCGAGCTGGACGGCCCGGTGCTGAATCCCACTGCCGCGCAACTGCTCGAGGCCGTCGACGCGGCCTTCACGGCGGCATCGCAGCGGCAGGCCACCCTGCTGCTCGGCTTCATCGGACACGGCGTGGCGACCAGCGCCGAGGACTTCTACCTGCTCGGCCACGATTCACCCGCTGATCCCACCTCGCACAACGCGTTTCACCTGACCCAGGAGATCCGCGAGCGGCTCGACCGCGCCGCGCTGGACGGGCTGGTGCTGCTCGTCGACGCCTGCGAGGCGGGGCAGGGTGTTCAAGGGGCCGCGCGCCGGTGGACCGATCTGCTGGCACAGTCGGGCGGCCGGATGGAACTGCTGGTCGCCTCGGGCGACGGGCCCGCGTACTCCGGATGCTTCACCCGCACCATGCTCGCCACCTTCGACCAGGGCCTGCCGCTGCGCGGGGAGAACCTGCTGCCCTCGGACCTGGTCGATCCGATCGCCGTGCAGTGCACCCATCAACAGCCGCAGCATCTGTCGTTCAGTTCCGGCGCGGTGTCCACGGCACAGGGCGTCGACCCGGGGCTGTGGCTGGTGCCGAACACCGCGCGCCACCGCGACGCGGTGAGCGGACGCTCCGCCGCCGGATTCGTCGACCAGCTCACCCGCCGTCTGCTGCTGACGCCCGATGTGCGCGAGCGTCTCGACGCGATCGTCGACGCGGGCAGCCACCGGTTGCGGGCGGTGCTGGGTCCGGCGGGCGTGGGCAAGTCCACGCTGTTGGCGATGCTGATCCGTCCCAGCCTGGTCGACGGGCTCGCCGTCACCCCCGACTACATCACCGCCGCGGTGTTCCTGACGGTGAACAGTTCGGTGGAGTCCGTGGCCGCGGAGCTGGCCGCGCAGCTCGACGCGCGTGTGCCCGGCTTCCGTGCGGCGGCGCGCGCGGCCAGGGCGCACCGGCCCAGGGACGAGTTCGACATCTTCGACATCCTGGTCCGCCGCCCGTTGGCGCGGCTGTCCACGGCGGGCCGCCGGGTCACCCTGGTGTTCGACGGACTGAACCAGCCGCAGGAGGGGACCAGGCGGTTGCTCGTGGCCGCGATCGCCGATCTGACCGGCCGCGAAGATCTTCGGCACGTGCGCGTGATCGTCGGCATCCGGCCCGGCACCGGCGTGGAGGACGATCCGGGGCTGGCGCACATGTATCGCATCGATATCGCCGAACCGGCGGCGGATGACATCGCCGCCGTGGTGGATTCCGCCCGCGGCACGGCGCCGCTGGGTCCGGTCGACTGGATCGGCTGGATCCAGCGACTGCTGGCGGAGACCCCCACGGACGCGAGCGGTTCGCGGGTGGTGGCGGGCGGCTGGCTGGTCGCGGGCATCCTGCTGGAGGTCGCTTCGGGATTGACCGACGGCGCGGTGGCCTCCGGGATCGGCCTCGACCGGGTCATCGCGCTGCGGGTCGAGACGGCGCTGCGCGGGCTCGATCCCGAAACCACCGGTGACACAGCGGCTCTGCTCGGTGTGCTGGTCGCGGCGGGTGTCGGGCCGGTGCTGCCGCTGGAGCTCTTGGATTCGGCGCTGTTGTCGCTCGGCGTCGACCTCAGCGCCGCCCGGGTCCGCGACATCGCCGTGAATCTCGGCACCCTGGTCACCCGCAGTCATCCCGGCACCGTTCGCGAGTCGCTCGGCGTGACCCACAGCGCGTTCCTGCCCGCGCTGGACGCGGAATGCCACCGCCTCGGCGTGCGCATCGCGGACGCCCACCGCGCCCTGGTCGCGGCGATCCAGGCCGACGGGGGCGACCGGGCCGCGGACTACGCGCGCGGCGCGGCCGTACGCCACTGCCTGGCCTACGGCGATGCCGACTTGGCCATCGACTTCCTGGAGAAACTGGAAACCGGCAGGTCGGCCGACGACCGCGACCTGTGGGCGGCGTGGACGCCCGACTTCGCCGAGTCACTGGGACCGGACCATACCGACACCTTCATCACGCGGGAACGGTGGGCATATCACCGCGCCGAGAGCGGCGACCTGGTCGGCGCCGTCGCCGATTTCGAACAGTTGCTCGCCGACCGGTTGCGGGTGTTCGGACCCGACGATCCGGCCACCTCGGACACCCGCGACAAGCTGGCGAGCTACCGCGCCCGCTGCGGCGACTACTCCGGCGCGGGCGAGGAGTTCGAGCATCTGCTCGCCGACCGGCTGCGCCTGCTCGGGCCCGACCATCCCGAAACCCTGCGCACCAGGAACAATCTGGCGTCCAATCGCGGGGACGTCGGCGATTTCGCCGGGGCGATCGACCGGTTCGAACAGCTGCGCGCCGACCGCGCCCGCGTGCTCGGCGCCGATCACCCGGACACCTTGCGCACCCGCAACAGCCTCGCGTACTGGCGGGCGGCAAGCGGCGATCTCGCAGGCGCACGGGCCGAATTCGAGCAGTTGGTAGCCGACTATCTGCGCGTCTTCGGCGCCGACCATCCCAATACGCTCGGCGCGCGCAACAATCTCGCGGCGTTCCGCGCGCGCAGCGGTGATCTGGCCGGGGCGGGCGCGGAGTTCAGCCGCCTGCTCGAGGATCGTCTGCGGGTGCTCGGACCCGACCACCCCGACACGCTGCTGACCCGCGGCAGACTGGCCGCCTACCGCGCCGACAGCGGCGATCTCGCGGGCGCGATCACCGACCTGGAGAAACTGCTCGGCGACCGGTTGCGCGTGCTCGGCCCGGATCATCCGGACACCTTCGACACCCGCAACGAACTCGCGGGCTGCCGCGCCCGGCACGGCGACCTGACCCGCGCCGTCGCGGAACTAGAGGTGTTGCTGGTCGCGGAGTTGCGCGCTCTGGGCCCCAATCACGGCGCCACCATCCGGACGCAGAACACGCTGGCGTACTGGCGGGGCCGGTCCGGGGACCTACCGGCCGGCCGCACCGGGTGAGGTGCGGGCGATCAGGGACGGTAGAGCGAGCGGTACACCGTGAGCATCGCGAGGCAGTGCTCGATGATCTGCTCGCGGGTGGCGCGCAGCGAGCCGTTCAGCCATGCCGAGAACATGCCCGCGTTCCCGCTGGCCATGGTCACCGCCGCCAGCCTGCGCTTGACCGGGTCGTCGATGTGGCCGAACAGATGGTCCTGCATGATCCGGGTGAAGACCGGCATCACCGCAAAGGTGGTCTGCCCGAGCCCGGTGCTGGAATACGGCTCGACCAGGAACAGCCGCGATTTGCGCGGGTCGGCGAGCACTTTGTCTACCAGGATCTCCGACAGCGCGCGATCGCGGGACGGGTCGTCGGTGGCGGCGAAGGCCGTCATGGGTTCGAGGAATTCCTCGGCGACCTGACGGTAGAGCACGTCGAGAAGCTCGTCGCGGCCGGCGAAGCTTTCGTAGAAGTAGCGGTCGGTGAGATTGGCCTTACGGCATACCGCCCGCATGGTGACCCCGCTCGCGCCCGACTCGCCGATCAGATCGAGCGCCGCTTCCAACAGCGCCGCCCGCCGCGTCTCCCTGCGCTCGGTGAGCGTCGTCCCACCCCAGATCCGTGGGCCCCCGTCGTCGTCTGCGTCCTGACCTGTCTGCACGGCCCAACGATAGTGCCTGGCGGCGCGCCCCGGCGCCGCGCGCACCCGCCCCGCCCTCTCCTGGCCACCGGTTACCGTGGTCCGGTCACCCCGTTGCCGACGGACTTGTCCGCCGGGCGGCGGTGAGCCCGCGGGCGATCAGCCTCGTTCCAGCGGCAACCCCGCATCGCGCCAGGCGACCACGCCACCGGCCAAGCTGGTGGCGTCGTAGCCGGCTCGCCTGGCCCGTGCGGCGAACCGCACCGACAGCTCACCGACGGGACAGACGAAGACGACGGGGCGCGATCGCGGGAAGGGTATGCCGTGCCCGAACATGTCATCGAGCTGGTCGTCGCGAATGTTCAACGCGCCGGGAACGTGCCCGATCCGATAGGCCATGGCGCCACGGCTGTCCACGATGGTCGGGCGCCCGGTCCGGTCCAGCTCGGCGAGCTGCTCGGGCGACAGGCGCGGCACCGCCGCCAGCTCCTCCGCGGTCGGCGCCGCTTCGCGTTCGGCGCGGCCGAACCGTTCCGGCCTGCGCTTCTTGATGTACGACAGGTACGGCTCGAGCCGATCGCAGACGATGAACACCGCCACGAGCGGATCGTCCGGATCGTTCGCCGACAGATCGAGCGCGCCGAGCGTCTCCAGCGCGGCCGCGTAACTCGCACCGCTGGTCGGCCCGGCCAGGACGCCGTAGCCGCTCGCCAGGCGCAGCGTCGCGTCCACGGCGTCGCCCGCCGCCACGGTCACGATCCGGTCGTAGAATTCCGGCTGGAACAGCCCGACGTCCCACATCTCGCTCTCCGAACGGATGCCGGGAATGAAGTCCGATCGCTCGGAAACCACTGCGACGGTGCGCAATTCGGGATTGTGCTTGCGCAGGTAGGTAGCGGTCCCCCTGGTGGAACCGGTGGTGCCGAGCCCGCCGATCAGATAATCGATCCTGGTGACGCCATCGGCGGCCAGGTCCTCGTGGATCTCCCGGCCGGTGCCCTGGTGGTGCGCCTCGATGTTCTTCTCGTTGGTGTACTGCGACAGATGCCGGTACGCAGCGGGCTGCTGGGCCATGGTCGCCTCGATCACCGAGTAGACGTCGTTCGGCGTCGTCGGGTCCGGGCACTCGGAGAGGCCGGGCAGTTCCACGATCTCGGTGCCGAACAGCTGCAGCAGATCACGGACCTCGCCCACTTTGATCCGGTTGGTCACCGCGCGCAGGTCGATCCCATACATCGCGCCGAGGACGCGCAGCGCTTTGGCCGTGTTCCCGCTGGACGCCTCGATGAGTGTCCGGCCTTCGGCGCGGATGCGCGCCAGGTCGTCGCGCAGCATGGCCCAGGCCACCCGGTCCTTCACCGAACCGAACGGGTTGTGCGACTCCAGTTTCGCGTAGAGCTCGACATTCGCCAGCCCGTGCACCGCGGGGTCGAGCCGCAGCAGCGGCGTGTTGCCGATGAGTTCGGTGATGTGGTCGTATCGCATCAGGGGGCCTCGACGGTTCGGACCGGACCGGTGGCAGGGGCAGTGGCGTGCGGCGCGATGTGACTCGGCCGGGACGACTCGACGGGGAAATCGGGCTCGTAGTCGGCGTCGTGCACGACCCGGAACCCGTCGGGCGTCCGGGTGACCGCGAGTTTCGCGGGCAGGGGATGCATGGAGGCCGTCGCGGCGGACAGGTCCATGTGATAGGCGGCGGTATTCGGGAACACCACCGAATCGCCCGGCCGGGGCCGCGCGGGCAGCCACACCTTGTGGTTGGTGATCAGATCGCGCTCCAGGCACAGCCGTCCGGCGAGGTAGACGCCGACCGGATCCGTGTCGCGGTCGCCCGCGGTCGCGTCATCGCCGGGCAGGAGGATCGGGTCGACCATGACCTCCTGGTCGGCGGGCGTCACCGAATCGCGGCTGAGGTCGACATGCACCAGCACGCTGCCGTCGGCGACCTCCTTGACGAACTCGACCGTGGCCACCGTGATACCCGCGTGATCTACCAGCGCCTTGCCCGGCTCCAGCCACATCTCCAGCAGATTGTCGCCCGCCACCTGCGCCACCGTGCGTCCGCCGTGCCGCTCCAGCGGAGCGTCGAGCAGATCGGCGAGCATGCGGTCGGCGGCGACGGTGTTGGCGTACTTGTGGAACACCGGTGTGCCGTGCACGGCCCCGCCCGCGACGTGGTAGCCGAAGGTGTTGCTGCCCCAGGTCATCGGATCCCCGCGGCCGAGCAGCGATTCGCGCAGCGCGAGCACGTAGGCGTCGAACCGCTCGGCGTCGGCGGTGAACACCTGCCGGAAGCCGCCGCCGATGTCGAGCACCGACGGGGTGAGCCCGTGATCGTAGGCGCGCTCGATCAGTCGCAGGCAGGTGTCGATCGCCCGGACGCGCTCACCGAGGTCGCCGGAGTCGAGGTGAAAGGCGAAGCCGAGGAAGGTGATCCGCCCGCGCCGCGCCGACAGCAGATCGAATGCCTGCTCGACATGCGTGAGCGGTATCCCGAACCGGCTCACCTGTCCCGCGTCGAAGCCGGAAATTCGCAGTAGCACAGGCACTTCCGTCTGCTTCCCGGCCAGTTCCGCGATGCGGCCCAGCTCCCAGAGGTTGTCCACGTTGATCGTGACCCCTCGGTCGACGAGTTCGCGCAGGAAGGCTTCCCCTTTCGGGCCGGTGACCTCGATGCGCGCCGGATCGAACCCGGCGGCGCGGGCGCTGGACAGTTCGTGCGGTGAGGCGACGTCGACGGCGATGCCCTCGCGTTCGGCGGTACGGACGAACGCGCGAGACTGGTTCACCTTGTGCGCGTAGCAGATCCGGTGCGCGGGAAGGCTCCGCTCCAACACGGAACGCAGGCGCAGGAGATTCTCCGAATACACCTGCGGGAACACCAGATGCGCGGGCGATCCGAATCTCGTCAGCGTTTGCGTCGCGAGGCCGGGAGCGTCGAGAAAAGCGCGGACGATCGGGTGGAGCTTCGCGGGCAGCGCCGGCGGCCACGGCGTCATACGGCGGCTTCCGACGGCTCGGTGGCCGACGCCTGCGGCGCGTCGTCCGGCCGCTGCGCGACCGGGTTGTAGCCGCCGTCCCGGATCGCCTCGAACGCGCGGGCCCGATTGCGCGGGCTGCGGAACTCGGCCACCACCCGTTTGCTGTCCAGGTCGATCTCGATCACGCGGATGTCCATCGACTCCAGCACTCCGCCGATCGTGCGGACGCAGTGCTTGCAGGTCATATCGGGCACGTAGAACACCTGGTCCTCGGCGGTCGCGACCCGGTCGGCGGTCGCCTCGTCGAGTTCGGCGCTCACCTCGGCGACCGCGCAGCGGCCCACGATCTCGGTGAACGTCGCGACGAATCGGTCGACCAGCAGCGGGAGGAGCCTGAAATGCCCGCTGTCGAGCTGGTGTGGCGTGGCGGCCGGGCAGGCCGGATGGCTGCCCTCGGGCAGCAGGGCGTATTGCCGGGAGATCAGGTCGAGGTCGTCGTGGTACTTGGCGATCGCCTCGGCCACCGTGAGGCCTTCGGTCGTGGTGGCGCGCTCCATCACGGCGTGCGCGTCGGCGATGGTGGCGTCCTTCATCGCGCGCAGGGTCGCCACCGTCGCCGCCGAATAGCGGACGGTGCCGTCGGGTTGCGCGACCAGCGTCACCGGGATCATGCCCCGCCGGTAGGTCGAGGCCTGCAATTCCCAGAACCATCGCGTGGCCACCGCGGCGAAGATCCCGGAAACGCGGAGCCCTTCGGCGAATTCGGCGGCTTCGCGGTAGGGGGTCGTGTCCGCCAGCAACGCGTGCTGGGCCAGCACGCGCCCCGCCGCCTCGATGCCGACCCGGAAGATGTCGCGCGGATCGTGGTCGGTTGTCGTGCCCGCCAATACGGCGTGTTCGCGGGGCCCGAGCGCCGCGACCCGCGCGGCGAAATCGGTGTCGGCGTCCAATCGGTGCCACAACGCCAGGACCGTCTCGCGCGTCGCGATCGGCACCGACGGACCGAGACCACCGGCACGGAAGTGCCCGGTATTCGGGATGCCCGCGCTATCGGTCCACGCGATCCGATGCGTCGCGCTCGTCACCTGGTCCGCGCGGCACGGCCGCATGAACCGCTCCAGATACAGCCGCTGCGAGTAGGTGAGATGGCTGTCCGGCTCGAGGCCCAATGCCGTACAGGCGTATTCGAATCGCCGATGTCGGGGAGCGGGTACCGGTTCGGTGAACAGCCCTGGCTGCGCCAAGTCGGCCAGCACCCTGGACGCGGCCCGCCGGTCGTAGCGGGGGATGTCGTTACTCACGTGACCTCCTCGGCGATGGTTCGCACGCACGCGACGAATCGGTCGATCTCGTCGGGCGTGTTGTAGATGTGCGTGCTGACCCGCACCGAGCCCGCGCCGTCGGATTCGGCGGGGACGCAGTGCGCACCGGTGCGCACCAGGAAACCGAACTCGCTCAGGACGAATCCCGCGTCGGCGGCCGAGATCCCCTCCAAGGTGAAGGAGACGATGCCGTAGCCGACCTCGCAGGTCGCGTGTGCCGGGCCGGGCAGGAACTCCAGGCCGGGAACCGGCCGCAGCCCGTCGATCAGCCGCAGGGTCAGGGCGCGATTGTGCGCGGCGACGGCGTCGAGACCGAACGATTCCAGCACCTCCAGCGCACTGCCGAGGGCGAGGATGCCCGGAATGTCGGGCGTCCCGCCTTCCAGCAGCGACGGCATCGGCCCCGGGCGCAGCCCGCCGGAATCCGGTTCGACGCCGGAGTTGCCCCCGGGCAGGAACGGCGTCAACCGGTCGTGCACGCGCCGGTGGCAGTAGAGGATCCCGGTGCCGGGCGCACCGAACATCTTGTGCGCGGCGAAGATCGCGAAATCCGCACCGAGTGCGGTGACGTCGACCGGAAGATGGCCGCCGCTCTGCGAGCAGTCGAAGCACAGCAGGATCGCCGGATCGATCCGGCCGCGCAGTTCCTCGAGAGTGCTCAGACCGCCGAAGACATGGTGCAGATGCCCGGTCGTGATCAGCCGGGTGCGCGGGGTGATCTTGGCCAGGATGTCGTCGGTGTCCGCCTCGCCGGCAGTGGTCACCCGGTAGGGAACGAGGTGGATGCGGCGTCCGAACCGGGCGAGCAGCCCGCGCAAGTGCTGCCACGGGTACACGTTCGACGCGTGATCGCTCGCGTTGTAAAGGATCGCGTCGCCGTCGGCGAGCGCCGTCAGACCCCACGACAGCGCGACGGCGTTGAGTGCGGCGGTGGCGCCCGCGGTGAAGACCACCTCGTCCGGATGCTCGGCGCCGATGAACGCGGCGGCGTGTTCGCGGACGCGGGCGATCCGAGCCGTGAGACCGGTGGCCCAGGGGTAGGTGCCGCGGCCGGCGTTGGCGGTGTTGTTGCTGTGGTAGCGCTGAATGGTCTCGATCACCGGCAGCGGCTTCTGCGTGGTGGCGGCGCTGTCCAGATAGACCTCGGAGGCGCCGGCGAGGGCCGGGAACAGCGACCGCACCGCGGCGGGCGCGAACGTCGGGATTTCCGGCGGCCGGGGAATGCCCTCCGTCCGCGTCACCGGCGATCTCGGGGTGGGGGACCGCAACGTGACGCTCCCTTCCCACCGGTAACTCGGACGTCACCCACGATACGCATTTTCGGTACGGACTTCGAAGTTTTGTCGTGGACAAAGGCTTTCACGACTAGCCTGGAACGTATGCCTCTGACCCTGCAAGAGCGTCAAGAGTTCCTAGCGCAGCCGCATATCGCGGCGTTCTCGGTGGCCGCGGGCGCCGGTCGTGGCCCGCTCACCGTCCCGATCTGGTACCAATACAGTCCCGGCGCCGAGGCCTGGATCCTGACCGGCCCGGAGTCGCAGAAGATGCGCTATATCCGGGAGACCGGCCGGTTCGGTCTGATGGTGCAGCAGGCCGAACCCACGGTCCGCTACGTGAGCGTGGAGGGACCGGTCACCCGGATCGCCCCGATGACCGACGAGATGCACCGTGAAATGGCCGCGCGGTACCTACCCGCCGAATCGGTGGACACCTACCTGAAGGCGGCCGAGGCCTACGGTGAGCAGGTCGCGGTCTTCCTGCGGCCGGAGCACTGGCTCTCGGCCGATCTGGGGAACCTGAGCGAGCTCTAATATCTGCCCTGCAGGTACTCCACGAGGTGTTCGCGTTCGTCCGCCAATTCCGAGATCGCGCTCTTGACCACATCGCCGATGCTCACGATGCCGACCAGCCTGCCCTCGTGCACCACCGGAAGATGCCGGATGCGGTGGTCGGTCATGGTGCGGCGCAGGCCGTCGACCCGGTCCTCGGGCGCGCAGGTGCGCACCGCGGAGGTCATGATCGCCGAGACCGGCGTGTCCAGCAGGTCCGCGCCCCACGCGTGCAGACTGCGTACCACGTCGCGCTCGGAGACGATGCCCGCGATCGTGTTGCCGTCGGGGGAGACGACAACAGCGCCGATGTTCCGCTCTGCCAGCGTGGCGAGCAGTGTGCGTACCGTCGTATCGGGCGCGACCGTGGCCACGTCGCTGCCCTTTCTGTGCAGGATCTCCGAAATTCGCATATTTCACCATCCAGACGTCGCGGCACTACCAGGATCGCAAGTTCACCGTCCGGTGACCAGCACGAATCCGTTACAGGCCACGATCAGGTCACGGCGCGGACGTCACAGGCGACGGGCGACGCTGCGGTCCAGATCCCGGGCCAGCAGGGCAATCGCCGCCTGTGAGATGCCCGCCGAGGTCGCCAGGTCGATCGAGGTGAGCTGGGCGATGCGGCGCAGTCTGTAGTCGACGGTGTTCGGGTGCACGAAGAGCTGGCGCGCGGTGAGCTGCCGGTTCATGTCGTTGCCCAGATAGGCGCGCATGGTGTCGAACAACTCGGGATGGGCGTCGAGCGGATCGAGGATGGTCGCGATCCGGCGCGTGGCCGGCCCGCTGCGGGTGAGCTGATATTCCACCGCCAGATCCGACATCTGGTAGAGACCGGGCGGCCGGACGCCGACGCGCACGAGATTGAGCAGCTCGTGTGCCTGATCGGCCGATTCGGGGATCTGATCGGTGTCGGTCGGCACCACGGTCGCGGTGAGCGGGACCTCGGCGGCGGCGGCGAGCACCTCGAGCGTGGCGGCCGTGAGGACGGTCTCGGCCTCGTCGCCCGACGGGATGAGCAGTGTGCCGCCTTTGGCGCTGAGCAGCGCGAGCGCGCGGGAGGCGAACACGGTGGCCAGCTCGGACTGTAGCCGCCGCAGTTTCCGGCGCGCGGCGACGTTCCCGTCGACGCGCGGATCGCGCTCGTCCGGGTGCTCCGGAATCGACAGGGCGACAACCTGATACGAATCCGCGATCGGAATACCCGTCTGGCGGGCCAGAGCCGAGCTGCCGCGGCCGCTGAGCAGCGCCGAGGCGAGCGTCTGCGCCGCCGTCTGATGCTCCTTGGCGACCAGGTGCTGTTCGTCGACGTAGGCATCGGACACCGCCGCGGTGATCGCCTCGAGCAGTTCGAGGAGCAGATCGGCGGCGACCAGCACCTCCTCGACGTCGTCGGCCTCGGCGGGCGCGGTGACCAGGCCGAAGGCGATGCGCAATCCTTCGTGATAGGCGCGCAGGATGGTGCTCAACGGCACGCCCTCGCGCGCCCAGCGGGCGGCGGCCGCGCGCACCGGGCCGAGTTGCTCCTCGTCCGGCACCGTGCGCCGGTCGAACATCTCGGCGGCGAGGTTCAGGCAGCTGCGGGTGAGTTTCGTGACGTCACCGCGGATCTGCTCGCCGGGCAGGGTGCGGCAGGGCGCCATGACGTTTTCGAAATATCCGACCATGTGCGAGGCCACGCTGTCGGTGTTCTGCAAAGGCACCGAAGCCGGCTGTCCACCGATTTCCAGCACCGGGTCGGACGAGTCGGCGGACAGATCCAACGCGGAGTAGGTCATGACGAGTTCGCTCCCCAATGCCACGTCGGGCGTGCGAGAAATCGCGCCCGAGTCGATCGATCACTATACGAAAGGGCTGTGTGGACCGGGAGTGATCTGTGAGATCGCTTGGGATCGCTCCGCATTCCGTAGTGACCCGATGACAGGTCCGCAGCACGCGGTCCGGATTACGGTGCTGGAGCGAGGCTTACGATGCGGCGAGGCATTCGCGCGCCGGGGGTGGCCCGTTTACTCGTCGTCCAGCCCGGCTGACAGATAAGCGGCCGCCGCCAGCCACTGCCTGCACTGCGGACCGTGGACCTCGTGGGCGTAGAGGATGTCGCGGGCCTGCCGGTAGGTGAGGCCGCGGGGCTCCACACTGCAATCCGTCGCGGCGAACTCGGGCGCAGGGTACCGGCGGAAGGACTCGGTGCCGGCGCCATCGATGACGGCAACCCGGGGGGAAGTTCGAAATGGCTCGATCATTCGAATACCCCTCGCGTCCGACGTGCGGCGGGGAGGCCATGTGCCGGTAGCGCAGACTCGAACTCCCTGCGTACCTCCCCGATTTCGAGTTCGAGTCTATTCCTCCGTCGCTTGCAAATGCAAGTACATCTGCACGATCGGTCGGAGAAAAAACCGGCGGCGGTCGCCGATGGTGGACCGGCGACCGCCGCTGTGCCGCTTGCGGTTTGGTGTTCAGGGGCCTTACGGCTTGCGCGCGACCGCGCCGTAGGCGGAGATCGGGCGGGACTCGCCCACCTCCGCGTCGCCCGAGCGCCACTGCGTGATGGACACGAAGCCGGGATCGACCAACTCCAGACCGTCGAAGACGGCCTTGATCTGAGCCTGCGGGCGGGGAACATAAGGAGCGCCACCGGTACCGGTGTAGTTCTCGCACAGAGTGACATACGCCTTGCTGTCGTCGGTGCCGTCCCACATCACCAGGTAGCTGCCCGACGGAACGGCGTCCAGCACGGTGTGCACGATGCGCAGCAGATCGTCGTAGGTCTTGGCGTGACCGAGCACGCCCATGAACATCACGCCGATGGGCTCGTTGAAGTTCAGGACGTTCTTGGCGTCGGCGATGATCCGCTCGGGATCGTGGTAATCGGCGTCGACGTAGGTGGTGACGCCCTCGGGCGTGGTGCTGGTGAGCAGTGCCCGCGCGTGGGTGAGCACCAGGGGGTCGTTGTCCACGTACACGATCCGGGACTCGGGCGCGACGCTCTGGGCGACCTCGTGGGTGTTCTGCATGGTGGGCAGGCCGGTCCCGATGTCGAGGAACTGGCGGATGCCCTGTTCCCCGGCGAGGTAGCGCACCGCGCGGATGAGGAACTGGCGCGACTGCACCGCCATGGTGGTGATGTCCGGATCCACCTCGATCCCGGCATCGCCTGCGATGCGGTCGATCTCGTAATAGTCCTTGCCGCCCATCCAGTAGTTCCAGATGCGCGCGGAGTGGGGGATGTCGGTTCGGATGAGGGGGCTGTGGTCTTCGGTCATGGGGTTGTACTCCTAGGCAGAAACGGGTCCGCGGCACTGCCGTGCGGGTGGGTGCGTGGGGTTGTCGCGAATGACTGGTACATCCGATGTGCACTGTGACAGTACAAGATTCGCGCGCGTCCAGAGGGGTGGATCGGTGAGCTGATCTCGGTGTTTCCTGGCCGAGGTGCTCGCGTTTCACATCTGTCGCCGGATGGCGCCGATCCGCGGGCGCACAGAGGGCGAACTTCGTGCTATCGTCCGGTGTCGGTGCAGATGCAAGAACGTTTGAACGTGCATATGCACGAACCGAATCGCCTGACTGCGGTAACGGAGGAGTGGGGAAGATGTCGGATACATCCACCAACGAGATCATCGGAACTTGGCGAAAGAGTTCCTTCAGTAATCCGAGCGGCAACTGCGTCGAGGTGGCCGAAACCGCCAACGGCCAGGTGGCGGTGCGTAACTCGCGGGACCCGGAAGGTGGGGTCTTGATCTATACGCGTCCGGAGATCGATGCGTTCGTCCGCGGCGCGAAGGCTGGGGAGTTCGACTATTTGACTAGCTGAGCGGTAACATTGGCGGTCGGTGCGGTGTGTCTCGCGACAGGTGGTTGTGACACACTGTGGGCAACCCCCGGAGTATCGGAGACGAACTCGATGATCGCTGAACCCGATGACGATGGTCATGTGCAATCCGTTGTCGCGGAACGTGGTCCGACCGTGCTACGCATCGCATTGGGCGGCCAGCTGCGCAAGCTTCGGGAGAAGAAGGGCATCACCCGTGAAGCGGCGGGTGATGCGATCCGGGGCTCGCATGCCAAGATCAGTCGTCTCGAGTTGGGCCGTACCGGCTTCAAGGAACGCGACATCCGCGACCTGCTGACCCTTTACGGCGTTCACGATGTCGAGGAGCGCGAGTCGTTCCTCGAGTTGGCCAGGCAGGCCAACGAGCCCGGCTGGTGGCATCGCTACAGCGACCTGCTGCCGCAGTGGTTCGGCACCTACCTCGGCCTGGAACAGGCCGCGAGCAAGATCCGCACCTACGAGGCGCATCTTGTTCCCGGACTGCTGCAAACGCCCGAATACGCCCGGGCGGTCGTATCGCTCGGGTACGAGGACGCCGACACGGATCGGCGGGTCGCGGTGCGTCAGCGCAGGCAGGAGATCCTCTTCCGCTCGGACCCGCCGGTGGTGTGGGCGGTGCTCGACGAGGCCGCGTTGGTACGGC
Organism: Nocardia sp. NPDC004718; assembly: GCF_053601535.1. Lineage (NCBI taxonomy): Bacteria > Bacillati > Actinomycetota > Actinomycetes > Mycobacteriales > Nocardiaceae > Nocardia > Nocardia sp. NPDC004718. The sequence goes on along the minus strand of NZ_JBSGCA010000011.1, from coordinate 113,190 downwards.
CCGTCGGTGGCGCGCAGGTGCATCGAGAGCAGATGCTGCATCTGGTCCGGCTGGCGAAGTTGCCCAATGTGACGATCCAGGTGCTGCCGTTCACCGCGGGGGAGCACGCAGCGGCGGGCAGTTCCTTCAGCATCCTGCGTTTCGCCGAGGCCGAACTGCCGGACATCGTGTATCTCGAACAGTTGACCAGCGCGTTGTATCTCGAGCGGCGGCAAGACCTGGCGTTGTACCTGTCGGTGATGGACCGCCTCAGTGTGCAGGCCGAGCGCCCGGACAAGTCGATCGCGATCATGGAGAAGTATGCCGAAGGGCACTGAGGCCACGCGGTAGTCTCGGCGCCGCCGAAGACCCGATACGCCGAGCGGCCACCTCCCAAATCGGAGGTGGCCGCTCGGTTTTTCTTTGCTGTCCAATCGCTCGGCGGTGGTAGCCGCCGAAAATTTCGTTATCCGCCGGGCTCGGACGGCGGGACGATCTACTGCTTGATGAAGCTGGAGGCGATTCGCCAGAATGTAGCGGGCTGCAATGCCTCGAGATCCCAGTCGTCGGCCATCGCGTGCGCGATGGTGACGATCCGGTCGATATCGAAATCGTGCCGAGTCGCCGCCCCGGTGGATTCGACGGCATCGATAACGTATGCCACGGCGGTTTCTCGGGAAAATACGGTATCGGTGTGGCCGCTGTGGGCCGATAATGTGCTCATATGTCTACCGTTCGCCGGCTGGTCGGCCAGTGCGGTGTCGGCTGATCCGAACCGGCCGCCGGTAAGTGGATGTTCCATTCGAATGCCCCTGTTTCTGGCGGCGGCAAACCCATGGCGGCTTCGGCCTTCGGCTCGCCCACGCGGCCTCCCCTGGTGGTCCCCTGTAAAGCGTTGCGGGACCGAGTTTATGCCGCCGTGCCTTTCAGATGCAAGCACATCTGCACGATCGATTGCACGTGCGCACTGCGTATTTCGCGGCCGGAAGTTTGCGGAAACGGTGCCCGCGCGGAATTTCAGTCGCGGCCGAATAGGACGTCCGTGCTGTAATCGATCTGTGTACCCGGCTCGACGAATTGGTCCGCCGCGGCCCGCCAAGCAAGAAAATGTTCGGTGAAACGATGTGCTTCCGCCGCCTCGTCGTCGGTGTAGAGCTGATAGAGAAAAAATCGATGGGGGTCCACCCGATCTGCGCAGATGTCGAAGCGCAGACAGCCGGGCTCGGTCCGGACGGAGGCGTCGGCGCTGCGGGATATGGCTGCCAGGAACTCGGCGCGGGAGCCGGGGCGGATCTTCATCGAGACGATTCGACTGAACACGGTTGTTCTCCCATCGTGACCGTTGCGGTCGATCGGCAAGGGCGGTAGCGGGGTGCGCGACAGCTCAATCGGTCAGATGTGCAATTGCCTGGCTAATCGGAGTGTCACCCGAGACGAGTTCGAGGGTCAGCCGGTACGAGGGCGCGGCGGGCAGCAGTCCGGCCAGTACGGCCGCCACATCGGCGCGCGGGACCTCGCCGCTCCCGACCGGGGCCGGCCTGAGCGTCACCAGACCGGTGCCGGGGGAGTCGGTCAGGCGGCCGGGGCGCACAATGGTCCAGTCGAGATCTCTCTCGCGTAGATCGTCTTCGGCCTTGGTCTTCGCGTCGATGTACGCCGCCCACACCTCGTCGGAACCGGGAGCGGGCGGCCGGCCCGCGCCCATCGTGGAGATCTGCAGGAAGCGGCGCACTCCGGTGCGCTCGGCGGACTCGGCCAGCCGGACGGAGCCGCCCAGGTCGACGGTGTATTTCCGGTCCACGCCGCTGCCCGGCCCGGCACCGGCGGCGAAAACCGCCGCGTCACTGCCTTTTACGACGTCCACCACCTCGTCGGTGCCCGCCTTCTCCAGATCGCACAGCACCGGTTCGGCGCCGGTGGCGCGTACGTCGGCGGCGTGCGCGGGGTTGCGGATCAGGGCGGCGACCTCGTGGCCGTGCGCGGTGAGCAGGGGAGCCAGCAGCAATGCGATCTTTCCGTGTCCGCCTGCGATGACGACGCGCATGGATCGCTCCTTCCGGTCGGGGCGGCGCCCGCGCTCAGCGCTCGGGGCCGCCGGGATTACAGCGCGCTTCGACGGTGGCCTGGTAGCCCACCGCCGGGCGCCACGGTTCCAGATTCCAGCTCGGCTTGTCCGGCTGGACCAGCCGGGCCCACGCCCAGTGGCAGACGAACTGATCACGCATGCCCGGTGCGTCCGCGTCCGCCGACTCGGCCACGACCTCCTGCCACGCCCGTTCGTCCGAGCCGGGAAAGGTGGTCCGCCGCCCGGCCTGCGTCGGGAAGACGAGCAGCCGGGGTCCGTCGATCGCTTCGGTCCAGGTGACATGATCGATCAGCGGCTGTCCCGCGTAGGGGTCGACGGACGGCACGGCGGCCGGCGGTGCCGATATCGGCGCGGTCGGTACGGTCGTGGTCGTGCCCGCGGTCGTGGTCGGGTCCGCCGAAGGGTCGGGCGAATCGTTTCCACAGGCGATCGGCAGAGGCAGCAGCCCCGCCGCGAGCAGTACGGCGGCGCGACGCCGGGTGACGAGGCGATACGGGTACCGCTGCCCCACGGTCGAGCCTCCTGTGTTCTCCTCGGCACCGGTTTCCGGCGTGCTCATCCGAGCCTAGCGAGCCCGGGCGGTCCCGGCGAGGCCGCCCGGCCGGGCCACCGATTGTGGTGGCTTGCCGATGCGGCCGCGGCTGGGGATAGTCGGCCGGTGCGGTGTGGACGGTTCATGGTGGGGGCGGCGGGCGTCGTGGTCTCGGTGACGGTCGCGTTGGCCGGGCCCGCGGGCGCCGGGGTGGGCGAGGCGCCCGGCACCGTGACGGACCTGGCGGAACTGGCGGACCGTCTGCACGTGGCAGGGGCGACGACCGCCGAACGGCTGACGTATCGGTCGCGTGGCCCGCGCGGGCCCATGCTGAGCACCGGAGTGCTCTATCTGCCCGAAGGTGCTCCGCCGGAAGGGGGTTGGCCGATCGTCGCCTATGCGCACGGCACCTCCGGGATCGCCGACGAGTGCGCGTTCACGCTGCAACCCCGGGACTACTACCTGACGTCGGTGTACCCCGATCTGCTGCGCGCGGGCTATGCGGTGATGATCTCCGACTACGTCGGACTCGGCACCCCTGGCGTGCATCCCTATCTGGACGGTCCCGCTCAGGCCCGCAGCATCATCGACGGCGTGCGCGCGGCACGGGCGGTCGCCCCTTCGCTCGGTACCCGTTGGGCGGTGTTCGGTCAGTCGCAGGGCGGGCACGCGGCGCTGTTCACCGCCCATCTCGCGCCCGGCGACGCGCCGGAACTCGATCTGCGCGGGGCGGCCGCGACCGGCGCGCCGTCGAATCTGGACGCGGTGTTCCCGCTGGCGGGGCCCTGGTTGCCGCGGCTGCCGTTGCAGAAGACGACGACCTATTTCGGCATGCTGCTGGCCGGATTGCGCGCCAGTGCGCCGGAGCTGGACATCGACGGCTACCTGACCCCGGTGGGCCGGGATGTCCTGCGTATCGTGGAAGCGGACTGCGCCGCCGAGGCGGACGCGCAGGTGTCCGGCATCGGCATCGGGGCCATGCTGTCGCGGCCATTGGACGACCCCGCGCTGCTGGCCGCGGTGCGCGCGATGTTGAAGGTGCCGACGAGCGGCTACTCGGTGCCGTTGTACCTCGGTCAAGGGCTGACGGATCTGGAGGTGCCCGCGCCGCTGACACTCGAGCTGATCGCCGAGCTGCGCTGCGCGGGAACCGATCTGCGGGTGGACTGGTATCCCGGCGACCATCTCGGCGCGGCGCGCGAGGCGTTTCCCGACGCGCTCGACTTCCTGCGTGGCGTGCTCGATCGGCCCTGAGTCCGCTCACTCAGCGCCAGAGCGAATGGCACGGTAACCTGCGCAGGCCGGGACGGACCTGGCCGTCGACGGTGACGGTGAGCCCGGCGTGTGCGGCGGCCGAGGTGAACTCCCACGCCTCGGTTTTGGTGGCCGCGTATTCCAGGACCAGCGCGTCCTCGGGAGTGGGCCCGTCGAAGTAGACGGTGATACGCCGGGTCGGCGGATCCTGGGTGTCGTCACGGTCAGCGAGTCTGCGCACAGTGCCGTCCATGCCACTGTCTCCTTCCGGCCGGCGCGGCAGCCGCGCCGGTAGGACTGACGGTAGAGGGCTGCCACTGCTGAGAACATGTAGCAGGTTATCGGCTGGAAATGTCACAGAACGGACGTGGCGTCGTGGGGTACAGTCACGAGCCGGGGCGCATCGCGGGCACAGCCCGGGCGACCCAAACTTGTGAATTGTCAACATGATCGCGTCGGGCGGTATCCCACGCGGGTGATGTTGCCGAGGATGAGCACAGCGTCGGACGATTCAGGAGGCACACGTCGATGAGTCAGGGCCCACGTTCGTTGGGTAGGGGAGTGCGGCGAAGACGTCTCGCACGTGCGATCGGAGCGATGGCCGCGGGGCTGGTGCTGATCGCGAGCATGGCAGGCGCGGCGACCAGCGCGCCGCTGTATCCCGAACCCGATCCGGATCCCTTCTACGCGACGCCGGCGGACATCGCCGACCGCAAGCCCGGCGACGTGATCGCGACCAGGGTGATGCCGCCGCTGGCGATCTTCCCGGAGACCACGGTGACCGTGATCCGGTTCCGGTCGACGAGTTCGGAGGGGAAACCGATCGCGGCGACCACCACGGTGCTGACGCCGAAGGCGCATCGCGCGGACGGTCCGCTCCTGTCGTTCCAGCACATCATCAACGGGCTCGGCTCGGAGTGCTCGGTCTCCCGGGTGCTCTACACCGGCGACCCGAACCTCATCGTGCGGGAAGCGCCCGGCTGGAACGTGCTGCTGGCGCGCGGCTGGAGCGTCGCGCTGCCCGACCACCTCGGCCCGAATTTCGCCTACGGCGCCGCGAAGCTCGGCGGGCAGATCACGCTCGACGGGATCCGCGCCGTCAAGCAGGTCAACGAGCTCGGGGTGCAGCGCAGCCCGGTGGCGATGGTCGGATACTCCGGCGGCGGGATGGCCACCGCGTGGGCCGCGGCTCTGCAGCCGAAGTACGCGCCGGACCTCGACATCGCGGGCGCGGCCATGGGCGGCGTGCCGATGAATCTGGTGAAGATGCTCGAGGGGCTGGGACTCAACCCGCACCCGGTGTTCGGTCTGGCGTTCGCCGCCGGGTTCGGGCTGGAACGGGAGTACCCGACTCGCTTCCCACTGAGCGACCAGCTGAACGAGCGGGGCCTGGCCGCTCGCGCGCAGATCGCCAACAGCTGCACCAACGACATCCTCTCGACGGGGGCGGGTCACGGTGCGCTGGACTTCGCCAAGACGACCTCGATGATCACCGACAACACCGCGCGCGCCGTGGTCGAGGAGAACAGCCTCGAACTCTACGACGGCGTGCCGAAGACGCCGGTGTTCGAATGGCATTCGCCGATCGACGGCCTCATCCCCATCGACGCGGTGGTCAACACCGACAAGCGATGGTGTGCGGCGGGCGCGAGGGTGCAGACCGAGGAGATCCCGGTGCCGGACCACTTGACGGCGGCGGTGCTCGGTATTCCCGCGGCACTGAACTGGCTGGACGCTCGCTTCCGTGGGGAGCCGGCGCCGAGCAATTGCTGAGCGACGATACGAGAACGGCCGAGCCGGGACCCACTCTCCGGAAAGGGGTCTCGGCCGGTTGTTGCGATATGGATACGCGACAACACAACTCGGACGCTTTACTGCGTCCAGTCCAGGGCGCTGACGTAGCCTGACGTCCTGGCTCCGGGTCTGACAGGGGACATTTCGGGGGTCGAAGGCCAGTGCGGCCGGGTGCCAGACGACGTTGCCGTTCGCACCCGAAGGCGTGTGCCATGAAGATTTCGCGTGCCATTGCTGTGGCATTGCTCGCCGCCAGCTCGGTCTTGGCCGTCCCCGCCGCCGCAGAGCCGCCGCCCGCGCCGCCGCCGGGCGGGTTGCTGCCCGCGCTGCAACAACTCATCGATCAGGTGATCCCGCCGCCGCCGATCGCGCCGCTGCCGGAGCCGATTTCGCCCGCGCACGAGGCGACTACGCTGTCGCCGTCGCTGGCCGCGCTGCGCTCGGCGACGCTGCCCTCCGCCGTCGGCGACCCGATGTTCGACCTACGGCCTGCGAATCTCGACGAATCGGCCGAGGGACAGGTCATCGAGGTCCGGGACGTGCGCGCGACGGCCGCGCCGTTGCTGCTGCTGCCGATCCAGCGTGCGCTGCTGGTGAAGTACCGTACGACGGACGCGCACGGCGCACCGTCGTACGCCACGGCGACGCTGATCGTTCCCGCCGCACCGTGGCCCGGGCCCGGTCAGCGGCCGGTGGTGGTGAACAACCTGCCCATCGATGCCCTCGGCCGTACCTGCACTCCGGGATACACCCTCGCGCACGGACTCAACCCCGACACCAGCGCCACCGACTTCCTGCCGCCTACGACGCATCTGGCGGCGCTGCGCGGGTACGCCGTGCTGATCCCGGACCATGAGGGCCCTTCGATGGCCTACGCCGAACCTATCGTGGCCGGGCACGCCGTGCTCGACTCGATCCGGGCGGTGCGCGGGCTGCTGCCGGAGGAGTTCGGCGCCGCGAAGTTCGGCCTGGCGGGATATTCCGGCGGCGCGATCGCGACGCACGGGGCGGTGAAGCTGATCGACGGCTACGCACCGGAATTGGCGGACGTGATCGTCGGCGCGGCGCTGGGCGGCGTGCCCGCCGACTTCGAGATCCTGGCCCGCAGTATGAACGGCAACCTCGCCTCCGCGATATTCATGGGTGCCGTGTTCGGCATCGGCCGCGAGCGGCCGGAGATCCTGGCCGGGATGAACCATCTCGCCCAGTGGGTGGCGACCTCGCCGGTGAAGAACATGTGCGGCAGCAGCTTCGGAGCGATCGGCGTGCTGATGCTGCCGATCGACATCGCCGCGAATTTCCCCGATCCGCTGCATTCGGCGCTGGCCGCGGACATCTATCGGGTGACCAAGATGGCCGGTATGCGGTCGGCGACTCCGCTCTACGTGTACAACGGCGAGCAGGAGTTCTGGATCCCGGCCGAGGGTGCGCGGGATCTCTATCTGGAGCAATGCGGCCTCGGCGTGCCCGCGGTGTACCGCAGTGTGCTGGGTGAGCACATCATCGCTGGTGCGCTCGGTTATCCGGAAGCCATGATCTGGCTGGACGACAGGTTGCGGGGAGTGCAGGCGCCCGACGAGTGCTGACCGTGTGACGGCGCGGGGAAATCCGGTAACGCGGGGTGCCCGCGATCGCGATCAACCTGTGTCCCCCTTCGGTCCTTTGGTAGGTATGCCCAGATCTGGCGAGGGCGCTCCAGCGGCGTCGTCGCTGCTTCGGTACGGTGGGCCGGTCCGGGCGGGGGTGACGGCGGATTCCCGAGAGAGGCACATGAACGACATCACGACCACCGCGTCCGAACAAGCCAAGGCACTGGTGGGGCGGCAATACCGCCTGACCGACTCGTACGAGGTGGGGCGCGAGAAAATCCGGGAGTTCGCGCGAGCGCTGCAGGACGGCCATCCCGCCCACCGGTACGAAGACGCCGCGGCGGAACTCGGCTTCGACGGGCTCGTCGCGCCGATGACGTTCTCCTCGATCGTGCTCATGTTGATGCAGCGCAAGATGTTCGAGTCCGTGCTCACCGGCTACGACCTCGGCCAGGTGCTGCAGACGGAGCAGGCGATCCGGGTGCACCGGCCGATCGTCGCGGGCGATCAGGTGCGGTGCGAATCCTACATCGAGTCGTTCCGGCAGTTCGGTGACAAGGACTTCATGGTCACCAGGAACGTGCTGAGCAACCAGCACAAGGAAGTGTTGCAGACCGCGCACACCACGGCGGTGGCGCAGACCGGGGTGGACCTCGCCGCCGATCTGCGCGCGGCGGTCGAGGGCGTGATCATGACCGGGCAGTCGGCCGCCGACCGCGAGAACGCGGCGGCCGGGCGCGGGTCCGGCGACGACGGCGGGCTGGTCGAGAGCTTCGACGAGGCGTTGCCGGCGGACACCACTGACGAGCCGCGCACGCCCCGCACCGTCCCCGCTTTCGAGGACCTGTCCGTCGGCATGGAACTGGCCCCGCGGACAGTGCTGCTGTCTCGTGGCGATCTGGTGAATTACGCCGGGGTCTCGGGTGATTCGAACCCGATCCACTTCAGCGACGTGGTCGCGCGCAGCGCCGGACTGCCCGACGTGGTGTCGCACGGACTGCTGACCATGGGCATCGGCGCCGGGTATCTCTCCTCGTGGCTCGGTGATCCGGCCGCCGTGACGCGGTACGGGGTGCGGTTCGCCGGGTTCGCCCCGGTTCCGGCGACCAGGGCGAGCGCGATCGAATTCCGCGGTCGGGTCAAGCAATTGGACCCACAGCGCCGCGCGGCCACCATCGCCTTGACCGCGACCTGCGGTGACCGCAAGCTGTTCGGTCGCGCGACGGCGGACGTAGTGCTGCGCTGAACCGAGCGGCCCGCCGTCACCCGGATTCGGCGGCGGCGGGCGCCGGGCCGTGCGGTCATCGCTTCGGTGCGCGGTCGCGCAGCGGAACTACTCGGCCGCAACGGTTTTCCATATCGCCCCGCGCCCCGCGGCCCACTCGTCGCTTTGCCTTCCGCGGTTCGTGTGCTGCCGGACCGATGGTCGGCTGTGCGAACGGGCACCTCGTGACCGTTCGGCAGAGCGAGCAGTCCCGGCGATCTTGAAAATGATCTTGCGGATGTGCTTACACCTGCGCATACGCTGCCGTTCGTGGGGTTCGGTGCTGGAGTGCGGGCACCGCACATGCGAGACTCGGTACATGCGTGCTTCGGTAGTGCGGCCTCAGAACGAATCCATCGCTCGTGGAACGGCTCCCGCCGCCGAGGGCGGCCCGACCGCCCTACGGATGATCCTCGGCGGGCGGATGCGTCGGCTGCGTGAGGCGTGCGGCATCTCCCTGGAGGAAGCGGGCGAGGCGATCCGTGGCTCGCACTCGAAGATCAGCCGCTTGGAACTGGGGCGTACCGGCTTCCGGGAGCGGGATCTGGTGGACCTGCTCGCGCTGTACGGCGTCACCGACGAGGAGGAGTGCGCGGAGTTCAAGCGGCTGGCCAAGCAGGCGAACACCTCGGGATGGTGGCATCACGACGCCGACTGGCTGCCGAAGTGGTTCGACACCTATCTCGGGCTGGAGCATGCCGCCCAGTTGATCCGCTGCTACGAGCCGCGGGTCGTCCCGGAACTGCTGCAGACCCCCGAGTACGCCCGCGCGCTGTTCGTGCTCGCGCATCCGCACGAGGACGAGGAGTCGATCGAGCGGCGCGTGGCCCTGCGCATGCGCCGCCAGGAGATCCTGACCAGGCCGGACCCGCCTCAGATGTGGCTGATCGTCGAGGAGGCGGCGCTGCGGCGCAGAATCGGAGGGTCGCAGGTGTGGTTGGCCCAGCTCGATCACCTGCTGCGGGTCGCGGACGCGCCGAACATCACCGTGCAGGTGCTCGCCGATCACGTCGGCGGCCCCGCGGTGTCCGACGGCGCGTTCACCATGCTGCGTTTCGCCGAGTCGGATCTGCCGGACATCGTGTATCTCCAGCAACTCACCGGCGCGCTGTATCTGGACAAGGACGCCGATCTCGCGGCGTACCGGGCGGTGGCGAATCTGCTGTCGGTGCACGCCGCGCCCCCCGAGTACACCCGCGATCTCGTCGCGGCCTTGCGCGAGCGTGAGCCGCAGATCGTCGAGCTGCCGTCCGGCCCGGCCTGACCGGCCCGGTGGAACCGCGAATGCGCGGCGGTACAGGGACTTTCGGCCGTAGATAACGACTGGGTCAACATGGCAGACTCGGGGCATGCGTCCTTCGAACGTACGACAGGCGGCCGATGTGGCGGGGCTCGGCGCCCAGCCGGTGTCCGGAGGCGGGCCGACGGTGCTGCGGATGATTCTGGGCGGTCGGCTGCGTCGCCTGCGCGAGGGCCGGAACATCACCAGGGAAGCGGCGGGCGAGGCCATTCGCGGGTCGCATTCGAAGATCAGTCGGCTGGAGCTCGGGCGCACCGGCTGCCGGGAACGTGATCTCGTCGACCTGCTCGACTTCTACGAGGTGACCGACCCCGCGGAACGGGATCGATACCTGGAACTGGCCAGGCAGGCCAATGCGTCGGGCTGGTGGGCGCGAGACAACGACTGGCTGCCGAAGTGGTTCGACACTTACCTCGGGCTGGAACAGGCGGCCCGGCTGATTCGCTGCTACGAACCGCGGGCCGTCCCCGAACTGTTGCAGACACCGGAGTACGCCCGCGCGCTGCTCACGCTGTCGCATCCGGGCGAGCCGCAGGACGCGATCGAACGCCGGGTCGCGCTGCGCATGCGCAGGCAGGAGATCCTCGCCGGTCCGCACCCGCCGCAGGTGTGGATGCTCATCGAGGAGGCCGCGCTGCGCCGCAGGATCGGGGGCTCGACCGTCTGGCGCGCGCAGCTGGACCGCGTGCTGCACGCGGCGGCGCGACCGAACGTCACCATTCAGATCCTGGCCGATCACGTGGGCGGCCCCGCGCTCACCGACGGTGCGTTCACCGTCTTGCGCTTCGCCGAGACCGATCTGCCCGACATCGTCTATCTCCAGCAGCTGACCAGCGCGCTGTATCTGGACAAGATCGCCGACCTGGACGTGTACTACACGGTGCTGAACCAACTTTCGCTGCTGGCCCCGGCACCGGAACATTCCGGCCAGCTGCTCCAGATCTTGCGCGACGGCATTCCGCCGACCGTCGACGAACCGGTGGACAACCCGAGAATCTGACCGGCCGCGGGCCGCCCTCCCGACGTCTCGTCCGGGCGATTCAGCGCACCCGAATCGGGCATCTTCTCTGCGAGGTGATGCGCATGCCGGGCAAGAGCAAAGTATTGTCCCATTGGGACAATAGGGGTATGCTCACGGGTATGGGCGACGACGGTGTCGGTCTGGACGGCCGTCGGCTGCGCACTCGGCGCAGCCGTGAAGCGCTGTCGCGCGCGGCGTTCGACCTGCTTACCGAGCGGGGGCTCGACGCGGTGGCCGTCGAGGACATCGCGCTGCGGGCCGGTGTCACCCGGCGCACGTTCAGCAGGCACTTCGCGTCCATCGAAGAGGCGATTCTCGGCGATGTCGACCAGGATGTGCACCTGTTCAACGAAGCCCTGAGCCACCGTCCCCTTTCCGAGCCGCCCCTGATCGCCTACCGCGGCGCCGTCCACGACTGGCTCGCCACCGAGTACGGCGGGGCCCGTGCGTCCCTGCTCGCCCGCCGCTGGGCGCTGTTCCAGCGCTTCGAGGACGAACCGGAACTGTTCGCCGGCTATCAGCGCATCCGCATCGATGGGCAACGCGAGTCCGTCCGGATCATCGCGGCACGGCTGGACGTGGATCCGCAGACCGATCCGCGTCCGGCCGTCGCCGTCGGCGCCGGTGCGGGCATGCTGCTCGCGGCGCTACAGAGCTGGGCGGCGGGCCCGGATCCGATGGGCCTGCCCGGCCTCGTCGAAGAGTTCTTCGACACTCTCGTCACCCTCACCGCCGAAATTCGCAACGAGGAGTCACCGTCATGCCTACCGGGTCGGTGAACATGTACCGCCGGACGTGCCGCCGCGTCGGCTTGGATCGCAATCCGCTGCGCCGCAGTGAAGACCGTGTGCAGACCGGTGTCGCGGTGCTGCTGGCCCTGGTGTTCCTGATAGTCGTGCCCATACTCGCGCTGACCGTCGGCGGCCGGGTGTACCGCGTCGAGACGGCCGCGGTGCGGGCCGAGACGGCACGCTTGCATCGAGTCGACGCCACCGTGATCGAAACCGGGAAGGCGCCGCTGTACGCGCCGGTCGTGCCCGCACGGGTGTCCTGGAAGGATGCCGACGGCGTGGCACACACCGGCGACTATCAGTCGACCACGGTGGTCGAGCCGGGTTCCAGCGTGCCGATCTGGCTGAACGAACGCGGCGCGATCGTGGAGCCGCCGTCGTCGACCCAGCCCGCCAGCAAGGCGGTGATGCTGACCGCCGGTGCGGTGTTCGGCGTTTCGATCGTGCTCGTCGGCAGCTATCTGCTGCTGCGCCGCGGTCTCGATCGGCGGCGGCTGCGCAGGTGGGAGACCGAGTGGGTGGCGGCCGATCTCACCTGGGGGCACGGCTGAGCCTTGGTGCGGCGTGCCCGCCGGGCGAGGGTAGGGAACAGGCGCAGCGGGCACGTCGCGTGCCGGGCCGCTACGCGGCGAACGAAGCGGGCCCGGCACTGACCTGAGATTAAGGCATCGGCGTGCCGGACGGCCCGGTTCGGGGCTGATCGCCGGAGATCCCACCACATAGACCCGGTTATGTTGTGACACAACATAACCGGGTCCGGTGCGCCTCAGACCGGAAAAAGGCTGTGCTTGCGCGGGTTGGGCTCGGCGCTCGCCTCTTTCTCACGCAGCAGACGCAGCGCCCGGCGGATCTCCAGTCTCGTCTGCGAGGGCTCGATCACCGCATCGATGTAGCCGCGCTCGGCGGCGATCCACGGCGTGGCCACCGTCGTGTTGTACTGCTCGATCATGGCGTCGCGCACGGCCGCGCGGTCCTCCGGGGCCACCTGGGCGAGCTGCCGTTTGCCGACGATGCTCACCGCGCTCTCCGCGCCCATCACGGCGATGCGCGCGGTCGGCCAGGCCAGGCTGACGTCGGAGCCGAGTTGCTTGCAGCCCATCACGGCGTAGCCGCCGCCGTAGGCCTTGCGGACCACGACGGTCACGATCGGGACCGTCGCCTCGATCACCGCGCGGAAGAACCGTCCGCCGCGCTTGATCACTCCGCTGCGCTCTTCCTCCACGCCCGGCAGCACGCCGGGGGTGTCCACGACGAAGATCAGCGGCAGCCCGAAGACATCGCACAGCCGGATGAAGTGCGTCGCCTTGTCCGAGCACTTGGCGTCGATCGCGCCGCCGAGGACCAGCGGCTGATTCGCGATCACCCCGACGCTGCGCCCGTCCACCCTGGCGAAGCCGGTGATCAGGTTCTGCGCGGTCGCAGCGCTGATCTCGTGGAAGTCGCCGTCGTCGAACAGGCGCAGCAAGATCTCGTGCATGTCGTAGCCCTGCCGATCGGAGTCGGGAACGATCGAGTCCAGCTCCAGATCGTGCGGCGTGACCTGCGGCTCCAAGCCCGGATTGACGATCGGGCCCGGCTCGAGGCAACTCGACGGGAGATAGCCCAAATAAGTCCTGGCCCAGTCGAAAGCGTCCTGCTCGGTGGCGGCGACATGGTGGACGGTGCCGTTGGCCGCCTGTGCCTGCGCGCCACCCAGTTCCTCCATGGTCACCTCCTCGCCGGTGACTTCTTTGATCACCTCGGGGCCGGTGACGAACATGTAGGACTTCTCGGTCGCGATCAGGATGTCGGTGTTGACCGGTGCGTAGACCGACCCGGCCGCGCATTTGCCCAGCATGATCGACACTTGCGGGACGAAGCCCGACAGTCGTTCCTGGCGGCGGCTCATCAGCGCGTACCAGGCCAGCGAGGTGACCGCGTCCTGGATGCGGGCGCCGCCGGAGTCGTTGATCGCCACGACCGGGCAGGCGTTCCTGGTGGCGAAATCCAATGCCGCGGCTACCTTGCGGCCGAACATCTCGCCGACCGAGCCGCCGAAGACGGTCTGATCGTGCGCGATCACCACGACCGGCCTACCGTCGATCCGCCCGCGACCGGTGACCACACCGTCGCCGTACATGGCCCCCGGGGTGCCCGGCTGGCGCACCAGCGCGCCGATCTCCACGAAACTTCCCGGGTCGAGTAGCGCGCGCACCCGCTCCCGCGCGCTGGGAATGCCCTTTGCCTTGCGCTTCGCGATGCCGTTCTCGCCCGCGGGTTCTTCGGCCAGCTCGAGGATTCCGCGCAGCTCGTCCAGCTTCTCTCGAGTACCGCTCATATGTGTTGTCGCCCTTCGAAACTCGTCGCGACGCCGTACGGCAGCGCGGCGCTCGATGCTATCGGCGGCGCGATCTGCTGCACAGCGGTTCGGAAGATCTCATGGAACAGCTCATAGGTTTGCCTTTCGAGCCCTCGGTTCATAGCACGCGACGCCCCGGCCCACCGCGACGACACGGACTGTGCGACGTCCCAATCGTGGCCGCGGGTGTCGATGAACCGTCCCCAGAGCGCACACGGGGACTACTCAGGCGGTGCCCACGGATCTAGGGTGATCTCGACGCAGCGCCGGAAATGCGCGGACGGCGCTGCGTCACATACTCCGGAAATCGGTGCGCCCGCGAAGGCATGGGGCCGGATCCGAAAACCGCGGTGCCGCAGCGGTTCTGCCCGTACGGGATGCGGGTCCCCGCGAAATTCCAGCGAAAAGTTGTGATTGCGCCCAACGGGTCGGGCGGCCGCTGATGACTTACCCGATTCGGCGGAACATATCTCGATTCCATCACGATCCGACGCTAACCTTCGGGAGGCATGATGGGCAGGCAGCCGAGAACGAGTACCGAGACGTTGACATCGAAACTCGTCACACACCTGGCCGGGCGTTCCGGCCGCGACGCGTCCGGTGATGTCGCGACGACCGCACGGAATTGTCTGGCGGCGGCTGTCGAACTACTGGCTCCGCGTCCGGCGCCCGCGGCGGCCCGGCCGCCGGAGATCGCCGGTTTCGCCTCGCGCTGGGCGCGGGAGGGCATCACACTGGAAACGGTGCTCGGCGCATATCACGACGAAATCCGCAGCGGCCTGGAATTCCTCGCCGACGAGGTCGCCGACGAGCGAACCGATCATTTTCTCGCGGGTGCGCGATTGGCGGTCCACGTACTGGAGATGGTGACCGTGGCGGCGTCCACCGCTTATGTCGACGAGCATCGCGCGGTCGCGCGGGAACATCAGACCGCGGCTCAGACGCTGGTCTCCGCGTTGCTGGGCGGGCACGCGGTCGGCGAACTCGCCAGGGCGACCGGCATTCCGATCGCACGGTCGTATCAGGTCGTCGCGGTGGGCATTCCGGCGCATCCGGACGAGCGAAGACCCGGCACGGGTACGGACGCGGCCCGGCGAAAACTCCGTCGCGTGCAGGCAGCGCTGGCCGGTCCGCTCGGCTCACGGGCCTTGTCGGTGCTCTCCGCCGCGGGCGGCACGGTACTGGTGCCGCTCGACGACGTACCCGCCCGCACCGGAACATTCACCATGACCGACGACGTGCTGGCCATCGTCGGTGAGGCCGCCGAGGTCCCGCTGACGGCCGCGGTGGCCACCGGCCGCACCGCGCGCATCCCGGAACTGGCCGGTCGCGCCCACGATCTGCTGGACCGGCTGCGGGCGGCGGGCGGGCCGCCGGGGCTGTACCGGGTGTCCGACGCGGGCGATGCCCCGGCTTGTGAACTGCCCCAGCCGGGCCATATGGCCATCGTCACCTCGCCCAACGATCGCGTGATCGGCCGTTCTGCCTGATATTCCGCCGCTATCGTCGACTGTGCCCTGATCTCGAGGGTGAGCAAAGGAGTGCGAGTGACCACCGCGTTGACCGATCGCGATATTTTGCGCGAACTGGAGCCCACCGCCGAACGCCTGCTCAACGACCATCTGCGCAAGGCGAAATCCTGGAATCCGCACGATTACGTGCCGTGGGACGACGGCCGCAATTTCGCCGCCCTCGGCGGAATCGATTGGGAGCCGGGTCAATCCGCGCTTTCCGAGGTCGCGCAGACCGCGATGATCACCAATCTGCTGACCGAGGACAATCTGCCGTCGTATCACCGGGAGATCTTGGAGGCGTTCTCGCTGGACGGGGTGTGGGGTACCTGGGTGGGCCGGTGGACCGCCGAGGAGAACCGCCACGCCATCGTGATGCGTGACTATCTGGTCGTGACCCGCGCGGTCGATCCGGTGCTGCTGGAGCAGGCGCGGATGGCGCACATGACCACCGGCTTCGCCACGCCCGATGAAGAGGAGCGGTTGCTCCATTCGGTCGCTTACGTCACGTTGCAGGAGCTCGCGACCAGGATCAGCCACCGCAATACGGGAGCGGCCTGCGAGGAACCGATCGCCGAGCGTATGCTGCAGCGAGTTGCCGCCGACGAGAACCTGCACATGATCTTCTACCGGAACATCAGCGCCGCGGCCCTCGACCTGGTGCCGAACGAAGCGCTGCGCGCCATCACCAGCGTGGTCACCCGATTCCAGATGCCGGGGCTGACCCAGCCGAATTTCCGGCGTAACGCCGTGCTGCTGGCCAAGCACGGCATCTACGACTTGCGTCAGCATCTCGATGTGGTGGTGCGTCCGGTGCTGCGCGCGTGGCACGTCTTCGAACGCGACGATCTGACCGGCGACGGCGAACGAGCCCGCGAGGAACTGCACGCCTACCTCGAAGACCTGGAGATCCGGGCGCGCCGGTTCGAGGAACAGCGCGAACGCGCCGCGGCCAGACAAGCGGAACGGGCCGCCGCAGCCGGATGAGCCTACGTATGCCGATCACCGCGGTGGCGATGGCTCTCATCGCCACCGCTGCCGCTGCGCCCGTACTCGCCGATCCGGTGCCGCAGACCCCGCCGCCCGCCGTCGATCCCGCCATGACCCGCACCGGGCTGCTCTCGATCGAGGACCTGGGCGGGGGGCACGAACGGCTGTCGATCGCCTCGGCGGCGATGCGCCGGATCATTACCGTCGACATCCTGCGCGGCGGTGGCGCGGCGCCGCGCCCGGTGCTGTATCTACTCGACGGCGTCGACGGCGATGCCACGTCCGCATGGCTGACCAAGGGCGCGGCCGCCGAGTTCTTCGCGGGCAAGCCGGTGGACGTGGTGCTGCCCGGCGGCGGCACCGGCAGCATGTACAGCGACTGGGTCCGGCAGGACGCCGCGCTCGGACTCAACCGCTGGGAGACGTTCCTCACCACCGAGCTCCCGCCCATCGTGGAGTCGCTGCTGCGCACCGACGGGCGTCGCGCCATCGCCGGGGTGTCGATGGGCGCGCAGGCGGCGATGATGCTCGTCCAGCGCCACCCGGGCTGGTATCGCGCCGTCGCCGGGATGAGCGGGTGCTACTCCACCGCCGACCCGCTGGGGCACGCGGTGACCACCATCACGGTCGCCTCGCGCGGCGGCAACGTGAACAATCTCTGGGGCCCGCCGACCTCACCGGAGTGGGCCGCGCACGACAGCCTGCTGCACGCGGAGAACCTGCGCGACACCGCCGTCTACCTCTCGGCGGCGACCGGGCTGCCGACGGGAGCGGATCTGGTGTCGGTCGCGAACTCCCCGTCGGTCGCCGAAGCGCTGCAAACCGCAGGCGGCGGTGCGGCGCTGGAGGCCGGCGCCCGGGCCTGCACCGAGCGGTTCGCCGACCGCCTGTCCCAGCTGAACATCCCCGCCACCCTGGAGTACACCGCGGCGGGCATGCACACCTGGCCGGACTTCCAGGCGCAGCTGCCGAAGGCGTGGCGGGTGCTGGCGCAGGCGCTGGGGCTGCCCACGCCGTCGTGAATCGGCGGAATGAGCGCGGCGCGCTCGCGTTGACACCGATATGACCTCGGCGCTGTCCCCTGTCCGGTTCTCCGTTCTCGATCGCTCGCGCGTCCGGCGCGGTCAGAGCCATCCGGCCGCGTTGCGGGAGACCGTCGAGTTCGCCCGGCTCGCCGAACAGTGGGGCTATCACCGTTTCTGGGTCTCGGAGCACCACAGTGTGCCCGGCGTGGCGGGCTCGGCGCCGACCGTGCTCGCGGCCGCGGCGGCGGGAGCGACCGAGCGGATCCGGATCGGCACGGGCGGTGTGATGCTGCCCAACCACCAGCCGCTGGTGGTCGCCGAGCAGTTCGGCGTGCTGGAATCGCTCTACCCGGGACGCATCGACATGGGTCTCGGCCGCTCGGTCGGGTTCACCGACGGCGTGCGGCGAGCGCTGGGGCACGACAAGCGCGACGCGGAGGACTTCGACGCCCAGCTCGCCGAGCTGCTGGGGTACTTCGCCGAGGGCAGACAGGGGGTGCACGCGTGGCCCGCCGAAGGGCTGCGTATCCCGGCGTTCCTGCTGGCGACCGGGTCCGGCGCCGAGCGCGCCGCCCGCTTCGGGCTGCCGCTGGTCATCGCCGCGATCGGCGGGGAGGACCGCATGGTGGAGGCTATCGAGCGCTATCGTGCCTTGTTCCGCCCCGCCGCGGTGGGCGCGGCGCCTTACGTCGTGGTCTCCGCCTCGATCGTGATCGCCGACAGCACTGCCGAAGCGCATCGGCTGCTGCTGCCGGAGGCGTGGTCCGGCGCATACGCGCGCACCCGTGGCGAGTTCCCGCCCCTGATGCCGCCCGCGGAAATCGCGGCGCGCACCATGACCGATCGGGAGCGCCGGATCTTCGACGAAGGGTTGCGCGGCCACCTGTACGGAACCGAGGACGAGGTCGCCGGCCAACTGGAGCGGCTGGTGGGCAGGACGGGCGCCGACGAGATCCTCGTGCACACCAGTACCTACGATCGCGACGCGCGGCTGGATTCGCACCGCCGCCTGGCGTCGCTCGCCGGCCTGTCGCGCGTGACTGTCCGCGACCGGGCCGGTACGGCGGCCTGATCAGCCGGTGCTCGCCTATGGGAAGCGCACTTCGGCGGCGGCGTAGCCGAACAGTCTGCGTCCCTCGGCGCGCGCGTCGACCGCGATGGTCGCCCGCCGCCTGCGCGGGTCGATGGAGGTGACCCGGCCGCGGAATTGGACCACGCCGGTGCCCACCGGTGGTATGCGCAGGTGCTGCGTGTTGTGCGCGAACTGCACACGAAACCGGGTGAGGGCCGCGGGGTCACCGAGCCAGGAGCTCAAGAACGAGGTGGCCAGACCCAATTTGAGCATTCCAGGAGCGACCACGGTCGGCAGGCCGCTGGCGACCGCGACCCTTTCGTCGAACAGCACCGGATTGGATTCGCCCGTCACCCCGGCGTAGTTGACCAGGTCGCCACGGGACAGGCGCATGGTGCGAAGGGGCAGTTCGGCGTCCACAGAAAGGTCGGCGAAAGCGACGCGCGGACGCGGTACCCGGCGTAGCGGCGTCGGCGCGAGGTGATCCGCCGCGGCCGGGACGACGGCGCTGCCCCGAGCCGGTGCGTCCGGGGAGCGATGGCCCATGGCGACCTTGCGTACGGCATCGGCCAACCACGGATCGCGACCGCCCACCCGGGCGAGCAATGCGCTGGAGCCGGTCTGCACCACAGTGCCGTGCTGGTCGATGAGCACGCTCTTGATCGCGAGGACGTCGTAATCGCCGAAGTGCCGGAACGATTCGAAATAGATGTCGCAGGTCAGGCGATCGCCCGCCAGCAACGGCCTGCCGAAGTCGAAAACTTGGTCCGCGTGCAGGATCCGCGTCGGGTCGTAGCCGGTGATCAGCGTATCCAGAATTTCGCGGTGCACTCTGGTGAGGATTATCGAGCTGAATGTGGCGGGCGCGATGAGCCCGGGAAAACCGAGTTCGGCCGCGGCGTCCTCGCTGCGATGCGCGGGATGGGAATCCTGGACGGCGCGGGCGAATTCCCGGATCTTTTCCCGTTCCACCTCATAGCGGAGAGTGGAACGGTAACGATGGTCGACGAGCGATCTGGCCTGATCGGCCGGATTCACCGCGGTCTCGTTCATGGTTGCTCCTGTAATGCGAAACGGCGGACGACGGCGGGCTCTCGTCACGGGAGCGGACCGAACCGCCACGCCCGGGGAGGCACCTGCTCGGGAGTCACGGTGCCGACCACGTCCGTGCCGCGTCGGTAGAGGGTGCCCACCGCGCGGGCGAGGTGACCGGCCGAGGTGATCGGCACGGCGGCGTCGGCGACCGCGCGTCCGGCGCGGTGCGGGCGAGCGGAACCACGATGGCGGACACGGAATCTCCAAGCGGTCGGCCACCGGATGGCCACCGATGGCTGGGTGCGGCGTCCGTCCATGATGCGGCCGTAGGCCGTCGCAGAGCCGTAATGACTTGGTGATCTGGATAATTCACCGTTTCCGAGCTGCTCGCTTGTGCCGGACGACCCTATTCGCCGAATGCCGGGAGCGCTCTTTCGCATTCTTTGTGCCGTTTCCCCAACCGCGCCGAACGGGTTCGTGAGGTCTCCAGATCCGGTCGTCGCGCATACGTGACCGCGTCCGCCGGTTCTAGCGTTGGCCCGGCTTCGATGCCGTCGACCAGCGCGCTTCTGCCATCGAATGACCTGTTTCCGTCGAGCGGCGTGGCTCGTGCCCTGACTTCGGCCGCCCGCTCGACGGAAGCGCCGACCGCCACGCGTTTCGCCCGCCGGACGGGATCCCTCGACCCGCCTCTGTCCGGCGCGCACGTCCCCGGCGCGCGGCGGTGTGCCCACCGAGCGGACCCTCGCACCGCCGCTCGGTGGGCATCGGGGCATTCCGGATCCGGCCGACCGCGCTCAGCGACTGCTGCGCCGAATCGCGGCCGTAGTCGCCGTTCGCCTCGGACGAACATTCGCGAAAATCGGGCCGGCATTACTTTTGTTCACGTGAACAAAAGCTTTTCCGAATAGGCCGCTACGCCGACGAGCCGCGATAATGCGGGCCCTGTTCTGCGCGCGTGAACTGTGGTCGGAGTGTTCACGCGGAACGTGGGCGGGCGTGAAACCTGCATTCCGGCGAATCGGGTTGGACGTCGCATTTTCAGGTGTGTATTCGGGACGGCTCAGTCGTATCCGTCCGCCTTGCGGGAATTCCGTAGGTAACACTTCGGGCGTGCCGGAAATGGCGGCCGTCGCTTCCGGTCTTCGGATAGGCATCGGTACCCAGCAACGATCTTGTTACGACCTGTTCGCGGGATGACACGAGGGCGGACCACATGCTTCGCTCGGCCGCGAGGCGGGTCGCAGCTCGGATCCGCAGCGACATACGATGTCTCGGCGGTGGTTTGCCCATCGAGGCGAACGGTGCGGGCTTGCGGCATTCGCACATGACATCGCCGTAAGTGGTCTGCCGTGCGGCATTCGCCCCAGCCCCTTCGGTGTGCCGGGAAGGGGTGCGATTCGCCTCCGATGGGTCCGGCGGGTCGGCGCCCGATCTATGGAACAGCGGGGTCTGCGTATCACTTGCGGGAAACCGGAATGGCTGGCAGGCTAACGCTCAGCACGCGACTGGACGATCGTCCGGTCGCCTTGCTCGCCGAAGAAAGATTGTGCATGTGCTGTAGGTTCCTCTTCTCAGCAGTGGGAAACGAAGCGCTCGCCACGGATAAAGATTTGTGGTAAGTGAAGTGTTCTATGGTGTCGGATTTACCGTCAGTAAAGGTAACGGCGAGATGTCCGTCTCGGTGACCGCCGAGAAACATTATTCTGCCGCAATGCGCAGCCGTGCAGGCGCGCGCGGGCGAGTCGCCCTGCTCGCCCGTGCCTCGACCGGCTGCTTCGTCACCGATACCTGATCGAACTACTCGGTAGTTCTCGCCGACCCGCGCCGCTGCTCGCGACGCCGGGTTTCTTCGTCGACCCTGCGATACCCGGGATGTGAAACGTGGACTCGAGCGCTGGTGAATCGTCCGACCGCATGTTGGAGTACCTGAAGAAGGTCACCGTCGAGCTCATGACGACTCGCGACGATCTGACCCAGTTGCGGGAGAAGATCGACGAGCCGATCGCGATCGTCGGCATGAGCTGCCGCTATCCGGGCGGCGTCGAATCGCCGGAGCAGCTGTGGGAGCTGGTCGCGGCGGAAGTGGACGCGGTGGGCGGGTTCCCGGCGGACCGGGGCTGGGACCTCGAGGGGCTGTACGACCCGGACCCGGACCGCTTCGGCAAGGTGTACACGCGCGAGGGCGGCTTCCTGCGCGGCGCGGGCGACTTCGACGCGGGATTCTTCGGCATCGGCCCCCGGGAGGCGGCGGCGACCGACCCGCAGCAGCGGCTGCTGCTGGAGGCTTCCTGGGAGGCCCTGGAGAACGCCGGTATCGCCCCGACCTCGCTGCGCGGCAGCGATACCGGCGTGTTCGCCGGTGTCATGTACGAGGACTACGAGCACACCGCCAGGGCCGCCGGACCGATCGCGGAGGGCTACGCGGGTATCGGTTCGACGGGCAGTGTGGTCTCGGGACGGGTGGCCTATACGTTGGGCCTGGAAGGCCCTGCCGTGTCGGTGGACACGGCGTGCTCGTCGTCGCTGGTGGCCATCCACCTGGCCTGCCAGGCGCTGCGGCGCGGAGAGGCGTCGCTCGTGCTGGCGGGCGGCGTCACGGTGATGTCGACACCGTTCCTGTTCGTCGAGTTCTCCCGGCAGCGAGGTCTGTCGCGGGACGGTCGGTGTAAGGCGTTCTCGGCGGCGGCCGATGGGGTGGGCTGGGGCGAAGGCGTGGGCGTGCTGGTGCTGGAGCGCCTGTCGGATGCGCGGCGGTCGGGGCACGAGGTGCTCGCCGTGATCCGGGGCTCGGCGGTGAATCAGGATGGCGCGAGCAATGGTTTGACCGCGCCGAACGGTCCGTCACAGGAGCGGGTGATCGCCTCGGCGCTGGCCGCGGCAGGGCTGACGCCCACCGATGTGGACGCGGTCGAGGCGCACGGTACGGGCACGTCGCTGGGAGATCCGATCGAGGCGCAGGCCCTGATCGCCGCGTACGGACAGCAGCGGGACGAGCCGCTGCGAATCGGTTCCCTGAAATCGAACATCGGTCATGCGCAGGCGGCGGCGGGTGTCGGCGGTGTGATCAAGATGGTGCAGGCGCTGCGCCACGGGGTGTTGCCGAAGACGTTGCACGTGGACGCGCCGTCGCCGCACGTGGATTGGTCGGCGGGGGCGGTGCGGCTGCTGACCGAGGCGGAAGCATGGCCCACGTCGGCGCAGCGGGTGCGCCGTGCGGGTGTGTCGTCGTTCGGGATCAGCGGCACGAACGCGCATGTGATCGTGGAGGAAGCGCCCGCGCCGGTCGCCGGGTCCGACGGCGAGTCCGCCGATACCGAAGCCGGTCCGGCGTGCGCGGCAACCGTCGTTCCGTTGCTGGTGTCGGCGAAGACCGATGACGCGCTCCGCGCCCAGGCGGCGCGGCTGCACGCGTGGCTGCTGGAACACCCGGACGCCGGCCTGTGGAGCGTGGCGTCCGCGCTGATCGAAACCAGGGCGCAATGGAATCGGCGCGCCGCGGTAGTCGGTAGCGATCGCGATCAGTTGCTGTCCGGGTTGGCGGAGTTGGCGGCCGGTGCGTCCGCCGGTGCGCTCGAAGGTGTGGCCGGATCGGGGAAGACGGCCTTCCTGTTCACCGGTCAGGGTGCGCAGCGGGTGGGCATGGGGGCAGGGTTGTATGCGGCGTTTCCGGTGTTCGCCGCGGCGTTCGACGAGTTGTGTGCAGAATTCGATCGCTTGCTCGGGCCGGGTGTCTCGCTGAAGGACGTGGTCTTCGGCGCCGCGGGTGCGGATCTGCTGCACCGCACCGAGTTCACCCAGCCTGCGCTGTTCGCGTTCGAGGTGGCGTTGTTCCGGCTCGTCGAGTCGTTCGGCCTCACTCCCGATGTGCTGATCGGTCATTCGATCGGTGAGCTGGTGGCGGCGTATGTGGCGGGTGTGTGGTCGACGGCGGATGCGTGCGCGTTGGTGGCGGCGCGTGGGCGGTTGATGGGGGCGTTGCCCGAAGGCGGCGCCATGCTCGCCGCGGCGGTCACCGAGCAGCGTGCCGTCGAGATCACGGCTGCCCACGAGGGTCAACTGTCGGTGGCGGCGGTGAACGGTCCGTCGTCGGTGGTGTTCTCCGGCGACGCGGACGCCGTCGGTGCGGTCGAGCGGCAGCTGTCCGATGCGGGGGTCACGATCTCGCGGCTGCGGGTCAGCCATGCGTTCCATTCCGCGCGAATGGATCCCATGCTCGCGGAATTCCGCGCAGTCGCACAGCGGCTGACGTACCGGATGCCCACGATCGCGGTGGTGTCGAATGTCTCCGGGACGCTCGCCGGGGCCGAATTCACCGATCCGGGTTACTGGGTCGAGCAGCTACGCGGCTGCGTGCGGTTCGCGCCGGGCGTGGACGCTCTCGTGGCCGCCGGGGTCCGTCGCTTCGTCGAAGTCGGCCCGGACGCGGTGCTGGCCGCGACGACACGTCGCTGCCTGGCCGAACACCCGCGGATCGAAGCCGAGTCGATGGTGACGGCCGCGTCGCGCCGTTCGGGCGACGAGGTGACGCAGTACATCACCATGCTCGCGCAAGCTCACACCGCCGGTGTCGAGGTGAACTGGCGCCCCCTTTTCAGCGGGCGGACATCAGAACGTGTGTCGTTGCCGACGTACGCGTTCCAGCGGCAGCGGTACTGGTTGGAGCCGCTCGGGATCGAGGCGTCACTCGAGTCGTCGGATCATCCGATGCTTACCGGCGCCGTGCCGCTGGCCGGCCGGGACGAATGGCTGTTCACCGGTCGGCTGTCGTTGCGGACGCACCCGTGGCTGGCCGAGCACGCCGTTTTCGGGTCGGCGCTGCTGCCCGGCGCCGCGTTCGTGGAACTGGCACTGACCGCGGGGGCCCGGCTCGGTGCCGGGTTCGTCGAGGAACTGCTGCTGGAAGCGCCGCTGTCGCTGACCGACGACGTCGCGATCGACGTGCAGCTGACCGTCGAACCCGCCGACGACGCGGGCGCGCGCCGGTTCGCGATCTATTCGCGTGCGGTGGTGGCCGGAGAAACCGAAGCGAGCGAGTGGATTTCACACGCCAACGGTGTCCTCGTCGCCGCCGCGGAGAGTGTGCCCGCCTGGGTCGAATCGGGATCGCACGCCGCGCCGGAGGACGGGCGATGGCCGCCGGGCGGGGCCGAATCGGTGCCGGTCGACGGACTCTACGACCGGTTGGCGCGGCTCGGCTTCGGCTACGGTCCGCTGTTCCAAGGCGTCACCTCGGCTTGGCGCGACGGCGACGACCTGCTCGCCGAGGTGTCGCTCGCTACCGAGCCCGATGCTCAGGGACCGGCCTTCGGCATCCATCCCGCCCTGCTGGACGCCGCCTTCCACACCGCGATCACCGAACTGGCCGACGACATGCCCGCGGGCAGGCTGCCCTTGCCGTTCTCGTTCGGTGGGGTCCGGCTGTATCGCGCCGGGGCGACGACGCTTCGGGTGCGTCTGGAACGGGTGGGGGCCGGACGGATCCGGGTGGCCGCCTTCGACGACACCGGTGCGCCCGTGCTGAGCCTCGACGCGCTGACGGCTCGCCCGGTGGATGCCAAGGCACTCGACCGTGGAGCTGGACGCCGTGCGTCCCTGTCGGACATCGAATGGGTGCCGGTGGCCGCCGTCGCGGGCGGCGCGGCGGGGACGGTCGCGCTGCTCGGGGCGGCGAGTGTCGCGGGCGCCGATCGCCGCGGGACGGCACCGGCCGATCTACTCGGCGACCAGGCGCAGCCGGAGATCGTCGTGTGGTCGCCGGACGGACCGGCCGATGGCGACGTGACCGCGCGGACACGTACCTGGCTGCGGGCGGCGCTGGAGTTGATATGGGAATGGCACGCCGAGGAACGGTGGCACGATTCGCGGCTGGTGATCCTGACGCGGGGTGCCGCGGGCCTGCCGGGCGAGAGCCCTGACCCGGCCGGGGCCGCGGTGTGCGGTCTGGTGCGCAGCGCCCAGGCCGAACACCCCGGCCGGTTCGTTCTCCTCGACGCCGCACCCGAGGACGACCTCACGACCGAAGTGATCGCCGCGGCGGTGCGGTCGGAGGAACCGCAGCTGGTCGTGCGCGGCGGAGAACTGCGCGTCCCGCGGCTGCGCAGGCAGCACGCGGCGGCGGACGGCAACGGTCTCGGTGCGGGTGCGGTGCTGATCACCGGTGGCACCAGCGGACTGGGAGCCGAGGCGGCGCGTCATGTCGTCGCCACCCACGGCGTGCGGCGGCTGGTGCTGGTGTCGCGGCGCGGTGAACAGGCCGACGGGGTGGCCGATCTGGTGAGCGAGCTGACCGCCGCGGGCGCGCGGGTGCGGGTGGCGGCCTGCGATGTGGGCGACCGGGCCCAAGTGGCGGCGCTGCTGGCGGATCTGTCGGACGAGTTCGCGCCCAGCGCGGTGATCCATTCCGCGGGCGTGCTCGATGACGCCACCATCGAGACCCTGACCGCCGAACAGCTCGACCGGGTGCTGGCGTCGAAGGCCGACGCCGCCTGGCATCTGCACGAACTGACCGGCGACCTCGGACTGGCCGCCTTCGTGCTGTTCTCCTCGGTCGCGGGTGTGGTCGGCACGTCCGGCCAAGGGAATTACGCGGCGGCGAACGCGTTCCTGGACGCGCTGGCAGCACGGCGGCGGGCGGCGGGGCTGCCCGCCGTATCGATCGCCTGGGGATCGTGGAACCAGAGCATCGGCATGACCAGTGGCCTGGGCGGCGCTGCGATGGCGCGGATGGGTCGCCTCGGCGTGCGGCCGCTGGAAACGGCGGATGGCTTGGCGCTGTTCGATCGCGCCGTCGCCGCGCCGTCGCCGGTCGTGATCGCGACGGAGTTCGACACCGAGGCACTGGCGGTGCAGGCCCGGGAAGGCGCGCTGCCGCGACTGCTGCAGTCGATCGTCACGGTGCCGGTGCGGCGGGCCGCCGAGACGAGCGGGACATTGGCGCGGCGGCTGGCCGCCGCGCCCGCGCAGGAGCGTGCGGCGATCGTGCTCGACGTCGTTCGCGAACAGGTCGCCGGTGTGCTCGGCCATATCTCCGGCGAAGCCATCGATCCCACGGCGCCGTTCACCGAACTGGGCTTCGATTCGCTCGCCGGTGTCGAGTTCCGCAATCGCCTCGCCAAGGCCACCGGCGTGCAACTGCCCTCGACGCTGGTGTTCGATCACCCCACCGCTGCCGCGGTGGCGGCATTCGTGCGCTCGCGGGTGGGCGAGGCGACCGAAACCGATGCCGGGCGGCCCGCGCGGGTGACGCGCCGGATCCGTGCCGATGAGCCGATCGCGATCGTCGGCATGAGCTGCCGGTACCCGGGCGGTATCGAATCGCCGGATGGACTGTGGGAGCTGGTGGCCGCCGGTGCGGACGCGATCGGCGCGTTCCCCGTCGATCGCGGGTGGGATCTGGATCGGCTGTTCGATCCCGACCCCGACCACCCGGGAACCTCCTACCTGGACCGAGGTGGATTCCTTTCCGGCATGGCCGATTTCGACGCGGGCTTCTTCGGAATCGGTCCGCGCGAGGCGGCGGCGATGGATCCGCAGCAGCGGTTGCTGCTGGAGGCGTCGTGGGAAGCGCTGGAGCACGCCGGTATCGATCCGTCGGTATTGCGCGGCAGTGACACCGGCGTGTTCACCGGGGTCTCCTATCAGGACTACGAGGAGATCGCCAAGGCCGCGGGTTCGGTAGCCGAAGGGTATATCGGTACCGGTTCCACCAGTAGCGTGCTCTCCGGTCGCGTGGCCTACACCTTTGGATTCGAGGGTCCGGCGGTCACGATCGACACCGCCTGCTCCTCCTCCCTGGTAGCCATCCACCTGGCCTGTCAGGCGCTGCGCCAAGGTGAGAGTTCGCTGGTGCTGGCCAGTGGCGCCCAGGTGATGTCGACGCCGTTCATGTTCGTCGAGTTCTCGCGGCAACGCGGTCTTTCCCGGGACGGGCGGTGCAAGGCCTTCTCGGCCTCCGCCGATGGTGTCGGCTGGGCCGAAGGCGTGGGTGTGCTGGTGCTCGAGCGGCTGTCGGACGCGCGCAGGCTCGGTCACGACGTGCTCGCGGTGATCCGGGGTTCGGCGGTGAACCAGGACGGTGCGTCCAACGGGCTGACCGCGCCCAACGGTCCGTCGCAGGAACGGGTGATCGCGGCGGCGCTGGCCACGGCGGGACTGGCTCCCGAGGACGTGGACGCGGTGGAGGCGCACGGCACGGGCACACCGCTGGGCGACCCGATCGAAGCGCAGGCGTTGATGGCGACCTACGGGCAGGGCCGGACCGAGCCGCTGTGGGTCGGTTCGCTGAAGTCGAATATCGGGCACGCCCAGGCCGCCGCCGGGATCGGTGGCGTGATCAAGATGGTGCAGGCGTTGCGGCACGAGATGCTGCCGAAGACGCTGCACGTGGACGCTCCGTCGCCGCACGTGGACTGGTCGGCGGGGGCCGTGCGGTTGCTGACCGAACAGCGGCCGTGGTCGGCCTCGGTCGAGCGGGTGCGCCGGGCGGGGGTGTCCGCGTTCGGGATCAGCGGCACCAATGCGCACGTCATCGTGGAGGAAGCGCCGGGCGCCCCGCAGCGCGCGGCGGTGACGAAACCGGCGGACGCTTCGCCGACGGCGCCGGGAATGCCGCTGCTGCTGTCGGCGAAAACCGAGGCGGGGCTGCGAGCGCAGGCCGCTCGGTTGCGCGAGTGGCTCGCGGCCAGGCCCGACGCCGACCCGGTGGACGTGGCCCATTCGCTGCTCACGACGCGGGCCCGATTCGATCGGCGCGCCGCGGTGGTCGCGGGCGACCGCGCGGCCATGCTGGCCGGGCTGGCGGATCTGGCGACCGGTGCGGGGTCGCCGGGAGTGGCCGAGGGCGGCCCCGTCGGCGGGAAGATCGCGTTCCTGTTCACCGGGCAGGGGGCGCAGCGGGTCGGCATGGGCGCTCAGCTGTACGCGACGTTCCCGGTCTTCGCGGCGGCGTTCGACGAGCTGTGCGCCGAATTCGACGGTCTGCTCGAATTCCCCGAGCCTGGAATGTCGTTGCGGGACATCGTCTTCGGTGCCGCGGGTGCGGACCTCCTGCACCGCACGGAGTACACCCAGCCCGCGTTGTTCGCCTACGAGGCGGCGATGGTGCGGTTGATCGAGTCCTTCGGGATCACCCCGGACGTGCTGATCGGGCATTCGATCGGCGAATTGGTCGCCGCGTACGTGTCGGGGATGTGGTCGACCGCCGACGCGTGCGCGTTGGTGGCGGCGCGGGGGCGGTTGATGGGCGCGCTGCCCGAAGGCGGCGCGATGCTGGCCGCGGCCGTCCCTTCGGAGCGAGCGGCCGAGCTCATC
This sequence comes from Nocardia sp. NPDC004718, assembly GCF_053601535.1. Classification (NCBI taxonomy): domain Bacteria; kingdom Bacillati; phylum Actinomycetota; class Actinomycetes; order Mycobacteriales; family Nocardiaceae; genus Nocardia; species Nocardia sp. NPDC004718. The sequence goes on along the minus strand of NZ_JBSGCA010000011.1, from coordinate 84,297 downwards.
GCCGGATTCCGCGGCGAACTGTCGATCGCGGCGGTCAACGGACCCTCCGCGATCGTGATCTCCGGTACCGAAACGGCCGTCGCCGAGCTGGAATCCGTGCTGACGGCGGACGGGATCAAGACGTCACGGTTGCGGGTCAGCCACGCGTTCCACTCGGCGTCGATGGAACCGATGCTGCCGGAATTCGAGGCGATGGCCGCCGGTCTCGACTACCGGAGCCCGCTGCTGCCGGTGGTGTCGAACGTGTTCGGCGTCGTGGGCGGCGAAGCGCTGTCGGATTCGCTGTACTGGGCCGGTCATGTCCGCGACACCGTGCGCTACGCCCCGGGTGTCGACGCGCTGGTTGACCTCGGTGTCCGGAAGTTCTTCGAGGTGGGCCCCGATGCGGTGCTGACGGCGATGACCCGTCAGTGCCTGCCCGACGAGGTCGGGTCCCGGTCCGTCGTGGCGGCGGCGAGCAGGCGCGGCGTCGATGAGGTCACCCAGTTCCTCGGCTTCCTCGGGCATGCCTGCAACGCCGGTGTCGAGGTGGACTGGCAGCCCTTGTCGGAGGGCCGGTCCCCGGTGCGTATTTCACTGCCCACCTATGCCTTTCAGCGTCGGCGCTATTGGCTGGACGTGGTCCGGCCGGTCGCGGCGGGCGCCGCCGACCATCCGATCCTGCTGGACGCGGTGCCGGTGGCGGGCAAGGACGAATGGCTGTTCACCGGGCAGCTGTCGAATGGCAGGCAGCCGTGGATCGCCGATCATGTGGTGTTCGGTACGCCGGTGGTACCGGCGACGACGTATCTGGAAGTGATGTCGGCGATCGGCGATCGGCTCGGGATGCGCTCGGTCGAGGAGATGCGGCTGGACATCCCACTGGCCCTCGGTGAGCGCGCCGTCGACGTGCAGGTGTCGGTCGGTGCGGCCGAAGCGGACGGTCGGCGCAGCTTCACCCTGTACTCCCGGACCGCGGACCTCGACGACGCCGAGGCGTGGGTTCCCCATGCCGGTGGCGTGCTCGCCGCCGACCCCGGCCCCGAACTCGCCACCGGCTGGGATCGAGTTTGGCCGCCCGCTGGCGCGGAACAACTCGACGAAGAGGCGATCTATCGGCGGATCGCGCGCCTGGGAATGGAATACGGTCCCGCCTTCCGCGGGATGCGCGCGGTGTGGCGGCGCGGCGACGAGGTGTTCGCCGCGGTATCGCTGGACGACGCCACCGCCGCCGCGGCGTCGGGTTACGGCATTCATCCGGCGTTGTTCGACGCCTGTCTGCACCCCGCGCTCGACTTCGTCATGGACGAGCTGCCCGCCGGGCGGGTTCCGCTGCCGGTCACGGTCGGGGGCCTGCGGCTGGCCCGGTCCGGCTCCGGGCCGGTCCGGGTCCGCGCGGTGCTGTCGGGCGGCTACCGGATCCGGATGGATGTGGTGGACGAGACCGGCGCACCGGTGCTGAGCACGGAATCCGTCGTGGTGCATCCGGTGGAGCGGCGCACCGTGGAGCGGGTCAGGTCGAATACGGCGCCGGTGCCGCTGCACGGTCTGGAGTGGGTGCCGGTGTCCACCGGCACCGCCGAGCCGACGGGATCGATGGCGGTGCTCGGTACGGGACGCGTGGCGGGAATCGACCTGCGCGTCGGCGACCTGAGCGAATCGGTCGACGCCGATGTGGACGCGGCAACGATCGTCTGGGTGGCCGAGACCGCAGCAGCGGGCGCGGACCCGGCGCGAGCGGGCAGGCAATGGGTTACGCGGACGCTGGAGCTGACGCGGTCGTGGCTGACCGACACGCGGTACGACCGGGCGCGGCTGATCGTGGTGACGCGGAACGCGCTCGGATTGCCGGGCGAGTCGCCCGACCCGGCGGCCGCTGCCGTCGCGGGCCTGCTGCGCAGCGTGCAGGCGGAGCATCCGGGCCGGATCGTGCTGCTCGATCGGGACGGCGAGATCGACGCCGGAGTGGTGGCTGCGGTGCTGGCCGCGGACGAACTACAGGTCGCGGTGCGCGACGGCCGGTTGTCGGCGCCACGGGTGCGCCGGATCGCGGCCGCACCGGACCCGGGGGCGATGTCGTTCGGGACGGGTACGGTGCTGGTGACCGGCGGCACCAGCGGGCTGGGCGCGCTGATCGCGCGACATCTGGTGACCGAGCACGGAGTTCGGCGGCTCTTGCTGGTCTCGCGACGCGGTCGCGACGCCGCCGGGGTCCCGGAACTCCTCGCGGAGCTGTCGGCGCTGGGCGCGGGAGTGGATGTCGAGTCGTGTGACATCGCCGATCGCGGCGACCTCACCGCGGTACTGGCGTCGGTGCCGGAGCGGTTCCCGTTGTCCGGCATCGTGCATGCCGCCGGTGTGGTGGACGACGGCACCGTCGAGACCCTGACCACGGAGCAAGTGGATCGGGTGCTGCGCCCGAAGGTGGACGGCACCTGGCTGCTGCACGAGGCGACGCGGGACGCGGACCTTTCGGCGTTCGTGGTGTTCTCGTCGCTCGCGGGGCTGGCGGGCTCGCCGGGCCAGGGCAACTACGCGGCGGCGAACTCGTTCGCCGACGCGGTGGTCCGGCTGCGCGGCGCCGCGGGCCTGCCCGCGGTGTCGGTGGCCTGGGGGCCGTGGAACGCGGGCACGGGAATGACCGGCGACCTCGGTACATCGGGGTTGGAACGACTGCGGCGCTTGGGTTTCCGCCCGCTCGGCGATACGACGGGGCTGTCCCTCTTCGACGCCGCGCTCACCGCGGGCTCGGCGCTGGTGGTCGGTGCGGAATTCGATCGGTCGGGACTGGCGGAGCAGGCCGAGGCGGGAGCGCTCCCGAAACTGCTGAGTGCGCTGGCGCCCTCGTCCGCGCGGACGGCTCGCGCCGGTGGGGATCCGGTCGGGCGGCTGGCGTCGGCCGCGCCCGCCGACCGTGCCGAGGTGGCCCTCGCCGTGACCAGGGAGCAGGCGGCGGCCGTGCTCGGGCACGCCACCGCGGAGGCGATCGACCCCGATACCGCGTTCACGGAGTTGGGTTTCGACTCGCTGGCCGGTGTGGAATTCCGCAACCGGCTCGCCAAGGCCACCGGGCTGCCGCTGCCCTCGACCCTGGTATTCGACCATCCGAGTTCCCGTGCGGTGGCGGGTTTCCTCGTCTCCAGGCTCGGGGACGCTCCGGCCGCGCGACCACGTCCGGTGCGGGTGACGTCGCGGACCCGCGCGGACGAGCCGATCGCCATCGTCGGCATGAGCTGCCGTTATCCCGGCGGCGTGAGTTCCGCCGAGCAGCTGTGGCAGCTACTGGTCTCGGGTACCGACGCGATCACGCCGTTCCCCACGGACCGGGGCTGGGACCTCGATCGGCTGTACCACCCGGACCCGGACGAACCAGGGACCACCTACGTGCGCGAGGGCGGCTTCCTCACCGACGCGGGCGCGTTCGACGCCGCTTTCTTCGGGATCGGCCCCCGGGAAGCGACGGCCATGGATCCGCAGCAGCGGCTGATGCTGGAGGCCGCCTGGGAGGCGCTGGAAGACGCCGGTATCGATCCGACCGCGCTGCGCGGCAGCGATACCGGAGTGTTCGTCGGGGCTACCCCGTCCGGCTATTCCGAGCGGGTGGTCGGCGCATACGAGGGATTCCGGATGACCGGGAACTCCGACAGCGTCACCTCGGGACGGGTGGCCTATGTCCTGGGCCTGCAGGGTCCGGCCATGACGGTGGACACGGCGTGCTCGTCCTCGCTGGTGGCGCTGCACTTGGCCTGCCAGGCGCTGCGAAACGGGGAAACGTCGCTGGCGCTGGCCGGCGGTGTGACGGTGTCGGGCAGCCCGGAGCTGTATGTGGACTTCGCGCGGCAGCGGGGGCTCGCGCCCGACGGGCGGTGTAAGTCGTTCGCCGCGGGCGCGGACGGCGTCGGCTGGTCGGAAGGGGTCGGCGTGCTCGCCCTGCAACGGCTTTCGGACGCTCGGCGATCGGGCCACGATGTGCTGGCGGTGATCCGGGGTTCGGCGGTGAATTCGGACGGTGCGTCCAACGGCCTGACCGCGCCGAACGGTCCCTCGCAGGAGCGGGTGATCGCGTCGGCACTGGCGGCGGCGGGCTTGGAGCCGGCCGACGTCGACGCGGTGGAGGCACACGGCACGGGAACTCCGCTGGGCGATCCCATCGAAGCGCAGGCGCTGATCGCGACCTACGGGCAAGGGCGGACCGTACCCGTGCGGATCGGTTCGTTGAAGTCGAATATCGGCCATTCGGTGGCGGCCTCGGGCGTGGGCGGCGTGATCAAGATGGTGCAGGCCCTGCGGCACGAGATGCTGCCGAGGACGCTGCACGTGGACGCTCCCTCGCCGCACGTGGATTGGTCGGCGGGGTCGGTGCGGTTGCTGACCGAAGCGGAGCCCTGGCCCGCGGGGGAGCGGGTACGGCGGGCGGGGGTGTCGTCGTTCGGGATCAGTGGGACGAACGCGCACGTCATCGTGGAAGAAGCGCCCGCACGCGACGAACGGCCCGCCGTGCGGGACCACCGCTGCGATCCGGACGGTGTGATCGCGTGGGTGGTGTCGGCGAAATCGGAGGCCGGTCTGCGGGCGCAAGCGGAACGGCTGCGCGCCTGGGCGGCCGAGCATCCCGACGCCGACGCCCGTGCTGTCGGACGCTCGCTGGTGGAGACCCGCGCGCAGCTGGAGTGGCGTGGCGCCGCGCTCGGCCGGGATCGGCAGCAATTGCTGGCTGGACTGGCGGAATTGGCCGCGGGTACCGGGTCCGGCGTGGTCGAAGGGACGGCCGGATCGGGTAGGACCGCGTTCCTGTTCACCGGACAGGGCGCGCAGCGGGTGGGCATGGGCGCCGAGCTGTACTCGGCCTACCCCGTGTTCGCCCACGCGTTGGACGAGGTGTGCGCCGAATTCGATCGGCTGCGGGAGAACTCGGCCGACGCGGCGCGTTCGCTTTCGGTGGGTGATCCGTCGCCGTCGTTGCGGGAGGTGATGTTCGCCGATCCGTCGGGTGTGCTGGATCGGACCGAGTGGACGCAGCCCGCGTTGTTCGCGTTCGAGGTGGCGTTGTTCCGGCTGGTGGAGTCGTTCGGGATCACCCCGGACGTGCTGATCGGGCATTCGATCGGCGAGTTGGTGGCCGCGTATGTGGCGGGAGTGTGGTCGTTGCCCGACGCGTGCGTGTTGGTGGCGGCGCGGGGACGGTCGATGGGAGCGCTGCCGGAAGGCGGGGCCATGCTCGCGGTATCCGTCTCCGAAACCGATGCGGCGCGACTACTCACCGGTTTCGGCGACCGCGCGTCGATCGCCGCGGTGAACGCACCGGACGCGGTGGTGATCTCCGGCGACGCGGACGCGATCGACGAGCTGGAACGAACTTTCGCGGCCAAGGGCCGCAAGACGACGCGGCTGCAGGTCAGCCACGCGTTCCACTCCGCGCGCATGGAACCCGCGCTGACCGGCTTCCGCGCGGTCGCCGAGAAACTGACCTACCGGGAACCCGTGCTGCCGATCGTGTCGAATGTGACCGGGGCGGTGGGGGAGACCTTCACCGACCCGGAGTACTGGGTCGGGCAGATCCGCGCGGCCGTCCGGTTCGCGCCCGGCATCCGGGCGCTGGCCGACACCGGCGTGCGCCGGTTCCTCGAAATCGGTCCCGACGCCGTACTCACGACCATGACCCGCGGAGTCATCGGAGACGAGCCAGGGAGCGGATGGTTGACGGCCCCGGCGGCCCGCCGCGTGGGAGCGGAAGCGCGCCAGTTCGTGACGTTCCTGGCGCGTGCGCACGTCGCCGGAACGACGGTGGACTGGCGGCCATTGTGGGAGGGCGGCTCGTCGCGGCGGATCCCTCTGCCCACCTACGCGTTCCGTCACCAGCGGTATTGGCTGTCCGCCATCGAGCACACGCCCGACGTGCGGTCCTCCGGCCTGGACGATGTCGACCATCCGCTGCTCGGCGCCGCGGTCTGGCTGCCCGACTCGCACGGTGTGGTGGCGACCGGCCGGTTGTCGCTGTCGAGCCATCCGTGGCTCGCCGACCACATGATCGGCGGGACGGTGCTGTTGCCCGGCACGGCCTTCGCCGAGCTGGCGCTGTACATCGGCGCGATGACCGGCACCCCGCGCCTGGCCGAGCTCGTGGTGACGGCGCCGCTGGCGGTGCCCGCCGACGGCTCGGTCGAATTGCGCGTGCTGGCCGACGGCCCCGACGACACCGGCGCGCGTGCGGTGTCGGTGTATTCGCGCCCGCGTCGTTCCGGCGCGCCGGAACAGGCGGACTGGATCCGGCACGCTACCGGAACCCTTGTCGCGCAAGCGCCGTCGGCCGAGGCGAACCCGACGACGGAAACCTGGCCGCCTGCCGGGGCGGAGCCGGTCGATATCAGCGATATGTACACCGAGTTCGCCGACCGCGGCTACGGGCACGGACCGCTGTTCCAGGGACTGACCGCACTGTGGCGGCGCGGCGAGGAGGTCTTCGCCGAGGTGCGCTTGCCGGAACAAGAGCATTCGGCGGCCGATCGGTTCGGGCTGCATCCGGCGTTGCTGGACGCGGCACTGCACGCGATCCGGTTCACCGGGCTCACCGGGGAGCCTGCTCCGGACGAGATCTACGTGCCCTACTCGTGGGAGAACGTGGACCTGCACGCCGTGGGCGCGGGCGCGGCGCGGGTACGGCTGACCGCGGCAGAGTCCGGATCCGGTGACCGGGACAACCAGCCGATCGCGGTGACGCTCACCGATCCGCACGGGGAGCAGATCTTCCGGATCTCGGCGTTGACCATGCGCCCGATTCCGATCGACACGCTGCGTTCCGCAGGCGCCGCCCCGACCGGGCACGACCCGTATCGGCTCCGGTGGGTCCCGGTGCCGGTCGCGGAACGCACCGGCCTCGTCGCGGACGCGCACTGGGCACGCGGCGGCGCCGACGAGTTCGTGCGCGTCGACGGAGCCTCCGTCGCCGTGATCCAGGTCGAAGAGACACCGGTGGACAGCGATGTGCCCGGCGTGGTGCGAACCCGGCTCGCCGAGACGGCGGAACGGGTCACCGGACTGCTGACCCGCCACGATCGCGTCGTCGTGGTCACCCGCGGTGCGGTCGCCGTGACGCCCGCCGCACCGGTGGACCTCGCCGGCGCGGCCGTGTGGGGCCTCCTGCGCAGCGGGCAGCACGAGAACCCGGGACGGATCGTCCTGGTCGACGTGGCGGACCGGTCGGGATACCGCCGTGCCGTCGCGGCCGCGCTGGCCATGGCCGAGGAATCCCAGGTGGCCGTGCGCGATGGTGCGGTGTACGTGCCGCGGTTGAGCCGGGGCGGGGCGGACCGGACACGGTCGCCGCGGCCGAATCCCGACGGCACGGTGCTGATCACCGGCGGCACCGGCAGCCTTGGTGCGCTCACGGCCCGGCACCTGGTCGTCGAGCACGGTGTGCGCCGGGTGCTGGTGGCGAGCAGGCGCGGCCCGGACGCGCCGGGTGCCGCGGAATTGGCGGCGGAACTGTCCGAACTGGGCGCACACGTGGAGGTGCGGTCCTGTGATGTGAGCGATCGGGCGGCCGTCGACCGGCTGCTGTCCACCGTGGCGCCGGAACATCCGCTCACCGCGGTCGTGCACACCGCGGGCGCTCTCGCCGACGGTCTCCTGACCGACCTCACCTCGGCGCGGCTCGCGACGGTGCTGGGGCCGAAGGCCGACGCGGCCTGGTATCTGCACGAAGCCACCGCCGATCTCGAGCTGTCGATGTTCGTGCTCTTCTCCTCGTTCGCGGGGACGATCGGCAGCCCGGGCCAGGCCAACTACGCGGCGGCGAACGCCTTCCTCGACGCGCTCGCCCAGCACCGGCACCACCGGGGATTGCCCGCCACGTCCATCGCGTGGGGACCGTGGCGCGCGGACAGCGGCATGACGAGCACCCTCACCGAGACCGACATCGCGCGGATGCGCCGTGAGGGCGTGATACCGCTGGACGACGACTACGGAATGGCGTTGCTGGACAGTGCGGTTGCCGCGGGCGAGCCGACCGGTGTCGGCGTGCGTCTCGATTCGCCGGTGCTGAACACCCTGGCCGCATCGGGTGCGTTGCCCAGGATGCTCGGTTCCCTGGTCACCGCGGCGCCGCGACGGGCAGGCGGGGTGCGTTCGCTGGCACAGCAGCTCGCCGCGACCGCCGAAGCGGAGCGCGCAGGCGTCGTACTCGCCGCCGTTCGGGAACACATCGCCGCGAGCCTCGGCCACACTTCCGGCGACGTGATCGATCCGCGGGCTCCGTTCACGGAATTGGGATTCGACTCGCTGGCCGGCATCGAGTTCCGCAATCGCCTCGCCCAGGCCACCGGGCTGGCGCTGCCGTCGACACTCGTCTTCGACCATCCCACCGGCGAGGCCCTGGCGGCGTACCTAGGTTCCCGGATCGCGGAGATGGTGCCCGCGGACGAGCCCGCCGCCGTGCCCGCGATGCTCGTGGAAACCGGGGCCAGGGGTGCGCTCACCGAGCTGGTCCTGGCCGCGCACCGGCGCGGCCGGGTCGGCGCCGCCATACCGATGCTGCTGGAGAGCGCCGAACTCGTCGACACTTTCACCGCTGCGGCGGGTTCCGGCGATCCGGCGCCGATCCCACTGAGTAGAGGCGCCGGAGCGGCCACACTGCTGTGCGTTCCGTCGTTCGTGGTCGGCACCGGGCCGCACCAGTTCGCGCGGCTCGCCAGGGAACTCGGCGGCGACCGGTCGATCGCGGCACTGCGCCTGCCCGGTACGCAGCCGGGCGAGGCGCTGCCCGAGTCGTGGGACGTGCTGCTGGATCACTTGGCGGCGGCGGTGCGCAACCGCGGAGACGACCGGCCGGTCGTGCTGCTCGGCTACTCGGCGGGCGGCGCGATCGCGCATGCGCTGGCGCATCGGCTCGAGCGGGACGGGCGCGGCCCGTCCGCGGTGATCCTGCTCGACACGTATTCACCAGACGACCCGCAACAGAACCGCCGGGTGCTGCTGAGCGCGATCGGCTCCGTACTCGACCTCGGCCACGAGGTCACCGAGATCGGTGATCACGGCTTGGTCGCCATGGCGAGATACGCGCGCCTGTTCGAGCAGCGCAGGCCGTTGTCGATCACCGCGCCGACGTTCGACCTGCGGGCCGCGACACCGCTGCCGGGGCTCGACCTCGCCGAGCCGGTGCCTGCCTGGCTGCACACCGGCGAGACGGTCGAACTCGACGCCGACCACTTCTCGATCATCGGGGCGGCGACCTCGGCCGTCGCGGCCGAGATACGGCGCTGGCTGGGCGAACTCGAGGACAAGGAGCCGATCCTCGCGCGGTCGGCGGCAGGCAGTGACGGAGATCCGCGATGACCGCCGGGCGGGCGTGGCACGCGGCATCGAAGCGGCGAGACAGAGGAAATCCCATGGTCGAAGCGGCGAATGACATCGCTATCGTCGGAATGTCGTGCCGGATGCCGGGCGCTTCCGACCTGGAGAAGTTCTGGCGATTGCTGCGCGAGGGCCGCGATGCCGTCGGGCGGGCGCCCGCCGACCGGCCCGGTCTCGAGGAGACCGCGGGATTCCTCGACTCGGCCACCGAATTCGACGCCGGATTCTTCGGCGTCCCACCGAACGAGGCGAACGCCATCGACCCCCAGCAGTTGCTCGGGCTCGAGCTCAGCTGGGAGGCGTGGGAGGACGCCGGTCTCGGCGACGCGACGGGCGCGCGGGCGGGTGTGTTCCTCGGCTGCACCGGCACCGATTTCGCCGAAATCGTTGCCGCGCAGGGCAGCACCGGCGTCGGTCGGCATTCGCTGTGGGCCGTCGGACGAGGGGTCGCCGCCAACCGGATCTCGAACTACTACGGGTTCACCGGGCCGAGCCTGGTGGTCGACAGCGGGCAGTCCTCGTCCTTGGTCGCGGTGCACCTGGCCTGCGAATCGATCCGCGGCGGCGAATGCGAGGTGGCCGTGGCGGGCGGGCTGAATCTCATCCTGTCTCCGTTGAGCGGCGAGCGGTACGAGCAGTTCGGCGCGCATTCGGCGTCGGGGAAATGCCACACCTTCGACGACCGGGCCGACGGCACCGTCCGCGGCGAAGGCGGCGGCATGATCGTGCTCGAGCCGGTGGAGCGTGCGATCGCCGCGGGACACCGGATCTACGCCGTGATCCGTGGCAGTGCCGTCAACAACGGCAACGAGCGGCAGGTGTTGAGCGCCCCGAGCGCCGCTACCCAGGCCGCCGTCATCCGGGCCGCGCTGACGGCGGCCCGGGTCGACGGCGCGTCGGTGCAGTACGTGGAATTGCACGGCACCGGCACGCCCGCGGGCGACCCGGTGGAGGCAGCGGCGCTGGGCGAAATCTACGGCGCGGGCCGCCCGGCGGGCCGGCAGCTGGCCGTGGGTTCGGTCAAGACCAATATCGGGCATCTGGAAGGCGCCGCGGGAATCGCGGGATTGATCAAGACCGCACTGTGCCTGCGGCACGGGCAGCTCGCGCCCAGCTTGAACTTCCGAAACCCCAATCCCCGTATCCCGCTGGACGAGTTGGGTCTGCGGGTGCAGACCAGTACGCAGCCGTGGGCGGGCGGCGCGCGGCGCCGGGGCGGGGGGGGGTCGGTTGGGTTGGGGAGTGGGGGGGGTTGGGGTAATTTGGTTGTTTGGGGGTGTTTATATAGGTGGGTGGGGGGTGATTA